>JBCCFC010000145.1:0-15722 GCA_039029935.1 Chloroflexota bacterium | reverse complement strand
GGCGGATTGTGGGACGTAACTCAATGACACCTACTAGACGACCATTGATGGCTACATAGACCAACGAATAGCCGTCTATATCGCACTGCGACTCAATTTGGTTTATTTCAGGTGGAATCTCAATATCAGATATGTCCATGAACCGTTTACTACCGACCCAAACTGTTTTTTCATCAGTCTGCACCTTTAACCCGTAGCCAATTTCATAATCAGCGTCCTGAAGCGTTGGCAGTTGTAAATCACGCTGACTTGCCTCTGCAAGAATGGCTCTGGCGATGGGGTGTGCTTGTTTGGTCTCCGCCGCCGCAACAAACATCAATACAGTGTCCTCATCCAAATCCGCACAAACGTGAATGTGACCAACATGCGGCTCATCCAATGTTAGCGTACCTGTTTTATCAAAAACAACAGTATCGACCTCACTCAGCAGCTCCAAGGCTCGTCCATCTTTGATCATAATTCCTTGACGAGAGGCGATGTAGATAAAGTTCAGAATGCTTAATGGCCCCGTAAAACGGATGGTATCACCCATATTGGTACACAGAATTGCCAATGCACCCGATTGACCAACGATGGGCAGTGCGGCGAGACCCAGAAGCAAGGTTGGCAGTGCTGATCTATCTGCAATTTCTTTGCCTTTGAGTTGGAATCCGCTCGTATAGTCGCTGGTTTCCTGTAAAATCTGGCGAATTTCTGCAGCAACCGTGTCTTGTCCAGCGTGTTCTACCTCGACAAAAATTTTCCCCTTGATCACGATTGTCGCGGCCAAAACCTGTTCACCAGCCTCTTTTTCCGCGGGTTGCGCCTCGCCCGTCAGCATACGCTGGTCCAACGATGCATAGCCCTTAACAATGACACCATCAACAGGAACCATCTGTCCAGCATTGATAATCACCACATCGCCCGCCACCAATTCATGGAAAGATTTCTCTACTTCTTGACCACCCTGCCAAATAAATACAGTTGCTGGTGTCTGTGCAAACAGTTCGAGCAAGTTTTGTTTTGAACTATGCCTTGTTTGGATCAGAATTTTTTCGGCAACATAGTACAGTGTATAGTCAAGGGCGGCGGCAAGGAAGTTGCCAGTCCCCACCAAAATTGGTAATGTAACAGAGTCTAGTACGGCAATCCGCACCCGTCTATCCTTGGTGATGGCTTCATACCCAGCACGCCATACAGGGATTGTGCTGTATGCAAGGAGTGGGATGCTGAGAAACATAAGCGGTTGATAGACCATGAATCCCATTACGACAAAGCCCAAAGAGGCGACAGACGCCACAAGGCAACGGTTGGCCTCAATGACTTCTGCTTCATGTTCCGTATCAATGATCTCCCACTCTTGTATCGGGATAGAGGGTTCCAACAATGTTTCCTCTTGCGGGTGTGTATCCGCAAGAATTGTGACTAGGCTCTTATCAACCTTCTTTGTTTTTCGATAGGTGTTGATACCTATGCCGAAAGATGCGGTAACCGCTCCTGCCGCAATCATGCCTGCGAACAATATATTTGTCCCCCGTAATTGTTCATGCCCTTCTATCCTCCCCAAACTAGGGGAAATTGTTCCCTTCCCTAGCAGGGAAGGTCCCCAGAGGGTGACTAGTACTCACTGGCTCAAATGCATGTGCAATTATGAATGAACGCCATTCAGACTATCGTCCGACACTCAGGCAGGATGCCTAAGCTACGGTATTGCACATATACTTAGGCTATTCCACAAAATAAATTACTCATTGAAACGCGGAGCTAGCACTCCCTAGTGCGGTTTGTACACAAGAAGGCTAGCATGAGAAAATGCCTAATTCATTCCGCGAGTTTGTGGGTAATTTATTTTGTGGAACGGCCTTACGCCCGGCTGTACTAGGAGGGCATGAACAACATGCTAAAACGCCCATTGAAGACGCCAAGTGTGTCTATGTACTGAGTACCATGATTTCACGTGCTGCACGGACCCCTGTTTCGTAAGCACCATGTGCTGTTGTATAGAAATGTGGGTGCGTTGCCTCACCTGCAAAAAAGACACGATCCTGAATCGATTTTGCCAAAAGATGGCGATCATTCGCTTGTTGTCCCAATTGATCGAATGATACTGCGCCGAGCGAGAAAGGATCATTTTGCCAATTTGTGCGCAGATAGCCCGTCGGCTGTGGAATCGTTCCATAGCCATTATCGCCAAACATTCGTTGCATCATGGAGACCGCTTGCGCCAACAATTCTTCATCGCTCCATTCATTAATAAACCGTGCCCGCCGACCTGGGTGATAGACACTAAGTACTGGTTCGCCTGTGTAATAGCCAAGATTGAGCCACACATTAAACAGTGATATACCCTCATTATCAACATCCTGAATGTAATTAAACCGCTGCTTGTCGCGCGGCCAATAAAATTTATCAAAACGCATGACCAGTTTTTCATAGCTCCCAACACCCACACGCTCAATGGCATCCTGCTTGTCATTAGGCAATGCTGGCTCGAACTGAATGCTCTTTGCCTTTAAGACAGCCAGTGGCACAGTCACAATCACACGATCTCCTGTACGCTCACCCTGATTTGTTTCCAAACGCACAGATGAATTGCTGTAATGGATACGTTTGACAACTACATTCGTTTCTATATCAAGTCCCACTGCCAGCCCATCCGTAATCTGGTTGTACCCACCACCATAGAGCAACCAGTCGCCCCCTGGTAGCCCCGCATATGTTTGTTCGCTTAGACGATAATCATAAATATCCCAATCTGATGCATTCAGATATTCTTCCAGAACAGTGGACCAATAGTAAAACCCTTTTCTCTGTGTGGGGGTCATATCATCAGGGATTGGCAGATCATGCTGGACAAACTCTTTAAGTGAGTGATGCGCAGGGTTCGGGCGGTCCACCAATACTGAATAAGCCGACTGCAGAAACGCACCCTTAGCCATAAGCTGACCGTCGGTATATTCATCCATATCTAACGGTGTGCCGTCACCATCATATGCCTGTAATGCCGTGCGTGAAGAGTTTAAGAGGTCTGTTTCTGCATTGGCAACATCATATCCCTTTGCTAGCGCTGTAATTGGGTTTCCTATCGGACCGTGAATCCATGATGCACCTAAATCGACAGGAATACCCAGAGAGTGGTCCGTGTGCATGCGTCCACCAACTCGATCTCGTGCTTCCAATACCTTGACATGCCAACCAGCATCCACCAACGTGCGTGCAGCCATTAAACCTGCCATACCTGCACCAACAACCAATATTGATTTTTCAGACATCAAATACTTTCCTATATATTTCCCTGTGTGATATGAAAATAGTTAGCTATAATAAGCTGGATCACGTTTATTATAGCATGGATTTCAGATTAATATGATTGTATCTTATGATGTATTCATGTGGAATTGACTTAATTCAATAGGGCTTACGCAGATGGTGTTGATTACACGGGTAAAATGATAGCAGCTTGATATATCAAACCGCTATCATTTCATCAATCCTATTGGATAAATACTGAAAGGATGCGATAATGAGTTTGCCATATTTGAGGCTGACGGGGACGCCCTATCAACAGGGCGTTCAGCATGGAAAGGCATTATACGGCCAAATAGAACACAATTTAGCTATTTATCTAAATTATATAAAGCAAGCAGGTCTATTGCAAGCGAAAGTGGTTGAGTTAGCCGAACAATACAAGCGTATAATCGCTACACAAAACCCATCCTATTATCAGAACATGCAGGGTATTGCGGCTGGTTCAGCAATACCTATGACCAACATCATCATTCTCAATATTCGATATGAGCTTATTTATTATATCTTTGCCTTGGATATGATGAACAAGACAAAACAGGTGCCAATAAGAGGATCGGACGGTTGTACAGCGTTTGCTGTGCGAAAATCTGCCCCCAACAACCATTTATTGATAGGGCAAACATGGGATTGGTTGGCGGGTATCGAGGGTGCTTTGCTCCATACTGAAGAACAGGATGGTTTGCAGACGTTGGCGTTTAGTGAAGCAGGCATTGTCGGGGCCAAGATTGGTTTTAATTCCGCAAGACTGGGGTTGGCGATTAACGGATTAAATACGACCAGCGACAGCTTAACCAGCGTGACCAAACCATTTCATGTGCGTTGCTATGAAATTTTACGCCAATCGACTATAGATGCTGCTAAAGAGATTGTTATACAATCGAATCGGACAGGTTCGGCCAATTTTTTAATGGCACAGCCACCCGATCATCTAGTTAATATTGAGACATCTTCAACGAAAGCCAATCTGCATGGCTGGCAAGACGGACTCTTTGTCCATACCAATAATTTTCTTGCACCAGAAAAACTGGGTATAGAAGAGCCAGACCCTGAGTATATCGAAACATCACAAACCCGTTGCACACGGCTGGATAGGCTATTACGCACAAAATCACCCACAGATATTGATACGATTCAAGATTATCTGCGTGATCATACCAATCAACCAGAATCAATTTGTGCGCACAAAAACCCAAAATGGCCTAGCTATATGCGTACATGCACACTGGTTTCTGTCGTCATGGATTTACATCAACGGGAAATGTACCTTGCAGACGGACAGCCATGTAAGAGTACCTATCAGCGTTATCAGCTATAAATTTGTCTACAACTCATTGCATACGTCGGTATTGGTCATTGTTTTGTTTATAGTAACATAGGCATCCTGCTGGTTAGACGAAACGATGACTAAACGCCATGTGTCTATTGAGTTCATCGTTTAAATCTTAAAAGGAGAAAACACGAATGTCAATTTCAGAATCGGTCGCCAAGACCAAATTTAACGCTGACCTTGTTCACTCAAGCGTCTTTATTGCCCAAGGTGCCGTGATTGTGGGCGAAGTCCATCTTTCGGAAGATTGCAGTGTGTGGTTTAACGCAACCATGCGTGGTGACAATGAACCCATCAAAATCGGTAAAGGCACAAATATCCAAGAAGGAGCCATCTTTCATGTGGACCCAGGCGCACCTGTGACGATTGGGGAAGGGGTCACAGTTGGGCACGGGGCGATTGTGCATGGTGCAACGGTGGGTGACAATACGGTTGTGGGTATGGGATCGATCATTCTGAACAACGCCGTGATTGGCGAAAATTCAATTGTGGGGGCAGGTGCATTGGTCACAGAACGCAAGACGTTTCCACCAGGGTCATTGATTTTGGGGAGTCCGGCTAAGGTTGCACGTGCATTGTCGGATGAGGAAATTGAGAGCAATCGTAGTTCGGCATGGCATTATGTAGAGCGAGCCAGACAGTTTATGGCAAGTTGATAGGCTGCCTCTAATAAGCAAAAAGAGAACAGGCTGAGACCGAAATCGTGGTCTCAGCCTGTTCTCTTTTTGCCTACTAGATTTCGGAACGTAAACTCTATCCAGTTTTGAGTACAATCTCAACACCCTGCAACAGTGATATTACATCTGTTTCCAGTGCCTTTGCAATTTTGTGTGCCGTTTTGAGTGTGATATTTCGGTCACCAGATTCGACACGTACCATATAGGTACGGTTCAGCCCTGACTTATCTGCTAGATCGTGCTGGGTCATCTCCTTAGCACGACGCATAGTGCGCACACTGGTCCCAAAGCGTAGACAGACATCCTCTACCTCCTTATCGATTGTATCGTCATCAATTGTAACAATCGTGTCCCCGCTGTTACTCCCCTTTTGGTTTACAACGTTTTCTCCCTTGTCATTTGATCCAGTATCTAGTGTTGTATCATCTAGTGTTTTTGGATCTTCACCCTTAATAATGATAGACATTTGTCCCCTTCCTCATTTGTGTGTATTTGGTCATCTATATCCTTCGTAAATCCCAAAAAGTAATTAGATAAACGTGGCGTTAGGCACTCTCTTGTGCCGGAGGTCGCATTCGAGAATGCTTACGCCGCGATATCTAAAAATTTATTGGGATTTATTTTACTCAGGACAAAAAATTTCTTCCAGAAAGTATTGAGTGTTCTAAGTTTTAAATAAGCCACTCTCTGTAAAGATTGTATGATGACTGAGTTAGGATATATTGTTGTATTTACTTATCCGTAGCAAACAAAAACTAAAAGTTAAGCCTGCCTGTAAGTATTTGCACCTTTTGCTACGGTATAAGTTTAATCATATTATAAATTGTCGATTTTGTCACATTTTTAATATAACAGATGTCGGTAACTCTGCCAAAAAGATTAGGCTCTAAAGGGTATACTTACCAAGTTACTCTATAAATTTAGCGGAAACCAGAGGTAGAAAGGTTGATGAGTCTTGTTTAGACGCGCGATTCTGCCATTATCGTGAGAAGTGGAACAGTAGAAGATTTGTCGTGCTACGTGCGGACAGTATATATCAACAGACCAATATATTCTTTAATAGCACGGGTTGTTAGATCAACATTGCCGACTGATGGAAAGAGACCTAAAAAGAACTGAGGTAGACTCATATCTTTCTGGACATATTTTCCTGAAAAAAACCAATCTTTTTCAACAACAAAATAATCGGTGGGCGCAGGAATCACATCAATCTCTTGTTGACGAAAGAGAAAAACGGCACGGGGCATGTGATAGGCAGAGGTCACAAGTAGCGCATCGTTCCATTGATGCGTTGTAAACAGTTCGCGTGTATAGAGGGCGTTCTCGAAAGTGTTACGTGAACGATCCTCATAGACCAACGCGTCTTGTGGCACACCCAGCATCAATAAAATTTCAGCCATTTCTTCCGCTTCACTGGTATCGGATGGATCCATCCAGCCAATGCGCCCACCACTGAGCAAAATCAACGGTGCGCGCCCCTCATGATATAACTGCGCGGCATAGATAATACGGTCAACAGCATCGCCCAAAGAAACAGCGGGTCTAGGATAGTCTTTTGCACCTGTGGCCCCACCAAGCAATATGATGACATCTGTTGTGAAGGAAGCATTGTCGGCCTCCCCTTGCTGGAAGCGGACATTTTCAACCAAGGGCGGATGATACCATTCGAGTGGACCAATCACAAGTGTGCGAATCCAGCCATTACCACCCAAGAATAGTAGCCCAAAGGCAGTTAATAGAAGGATGCGCTGCCACTGTGCTTGATTCTGCACAATATTTTCTTTTGAAAGAACAAGACTAAACAGGATTAAAAGTGCGGTTAGGCCAACAGGATAAATAAAGATGGGTAATAATTTAGAAAGAAAGACAAACATAATGAATTCGCTTTTGTTCTATCCACAGCTATATAACACTTGTCACAAACTGACGGTTGTGAAGTGTAGCATACAATCCGCCGTGCGCCAATAATTCATCATGGTTGCCGCGCTCAACAATGCGTCCACCTTGAACCGCACAGATCAAATCCGCATTGCGAATGGTGCTCAGTCGATGGGCAATGACAATCGAGGTGCGCCCTGCCAGCAACCGATCCAATGCCTCTTGGATCAGTGATTCGGTCACGGTATCGACACTGGCGGTGGCTTCATCCAGAATGAGAATGCGTGGGTCGGCCAACACGGCGCGGGCAATACAAATAAGCTGTCGCTGTCCCACAGAAAGATTCACACCACCTTCCATGATCTCGGTCTCATACCCATCAGGCATATTCGAGATGAAATCGTCGGCATTGGCAAAACGTGCTGCTTCCTGAACGTTTTCTTTGGAGGCTTCTGGCACACCAAAGCGGATATTCTCTAAAATTGAGCCAGAAAAAAGAAATGGGTCCTGTGGGACAAGCCCCATCTGTCGTCGGAGCGATTGCTGTGTCACGCTGCGGATATCATGACCGTCAATTGACACTACACCCGCCGTCACATCATAAAAACGCGCGACAAGGTTGGCAATGGTTGTCTTCCCTGCGCCCGTAGGACCGATAAGCGCGATAGTTTGGCCGGGTTCGATGTTGAGATTGATATCTTGCAACACGGGGACATCTTCCAGATAGGAAAAGGCGACCTTTTCAAACCGAATTTTGCCCTCAATTGGTGGCATGGGATCGGCATCAGGCTGATCATCAACAGCTGGTATCGTGTCGAGCAAATCTAACACACGCTCCCCTCCTGCCATGGCCGCTTGCATGGTGGTATAGATTTGGCTCAACTCTTGGATAGGCTGAAAAAAGCGGGTGACATAGGCCAGGAAGGCGACCATGATACCGAGTGTGAGTGTTTCGTTGACAATGGCAAGCCCCCCAAACCAGAGAACAATGGCTGTCGCCAGCATTCCCAAAAATTCGACGGCGGGCAAAAAGATAAACGAGAGCGTCACCGCATCCACGTGGGCGTCACGATTATCAGCATTGACTTTTTCAAATTGGGTCTGCATTCGTGCTTCTTGGGCAAAGGCTTGGATCACACGGATGCCTGCGATATTTTCGGCCAATGTGCCAATGGCGGCGGCAACAGTGGCGCGTACTCGACGGAAAGCAATCTTGGCTCGTCCTGCAAAGATCATGGTTGCGATGACCATTAGCGGCAGCACGGTAAATGCATACAACGCCAACATTGGACTCATGGAGATCATGACGATGATAATGCCCACCAGCAAAATCAAATCACCAATCAGTGTCACCAACCCCTGTGAGAGCAGTTCGTTGATGATTGCAACATCGCTGATCACGCGTGAGACAGTGACACCGATAATATTGGTGTCATGATAACTGAGCGAAAGCCGCTGTAGATGACGAAAAAGCTGTGAGCGCAGTGTCGCCAATACCCGTTGCCCCACCCACGAGAGCAGATAGCGTTGCCCCCAGGTTGCTAGATAAATCCCCAGAAAAGCACCAGCCGTCATGAGTGCAACTTGGTTAAGCCCGGCCAGATTCCCTTCTACAATATGCTGGTCGATAGCCACTTTGAGTAAATATGGGGTCAACAGTGTCAGTCCCGAGGCAATACACATACACAGAAAGGCCGCCACCATATGCTGCCAATAGGGACGCACAAAGGCCATCAGACGGGTAAAGATGCGCCAATCAAATGCACGCCCCTCTTTATCCGATCCCAAATCTCGCAAGGCACTCTTTGGCCCCATGTTTGCACTACTACTACCGATTGAAAAACTCATAAATCATGTCTCATGTTGCAGGTTGAAGAGTTGAAGAGTTGAAGAGTTGAAGAGTTGAAAAGTGGATTGTTCACTCATCACTCATCACTCATCACTCATCACTCATCACTCATCACTCATCACTCATCACTCATCACTCATCACTCTTCCCTCTATCCCCCAAACGCCTCAATCGCCTGCTCTTCCGCCTGCCGTTCATAGATTTTGGCGTACAATTCTGACTCATGTAACAATGTTTCGTGGGTGCCGATGGCGGTGATGCGTCCTTGATCCAGCACCACGACTTTGTCGGCCATGCGCATGGTACTCAAGCGTTGGGCGACCACAAATGACGTGCGACCCGCCATCAAGCGTTCAAGTGCCATTTGGATAAGCCGCTCGGTTTCATTGTCTACACTGGCCGTCGCATCATCCAAGATGAGGATACGTGGGTCTTTGAGTAGCGCACGTGCAATGGCAATGCGTTGCTTCTGTCCACCAGAAAGGGTTGACCCACGTTCACCGACATCGGTCTCATAACCATTGGGCATTGCACTGATAAAGTCGTGCGCCTGCGCAGCACGGGCGGCAGATTCAATCTCCGCTTGGGTTGCGTTCGGATAGCCAAAGGCAATATTCTCACGGATGGTGGTGGCAAAGAGCGTGGTTTCCTGTAGCACCATGCCAATCTGACTGCGCAGCGATGATTGTGTCACTTGGCTGAGATCATAGCCATCGACCGTCACACGACCACTGCTGGGGTCATAGAATCGTGGGATCAGGTTAATGACAGAGGATTTGCCCGACCCTGTTGCACCGAGCAGGGCAATCACCTCGCCGGGCTTGGCCTCTAAGGTGATATGTTCAAGCGCAATGTGTTGGGTGGCTCTGGACTCTTTTGGGTGGGGTTCTTTTGGGTCGGGTTCTGTTGAGTTGGGCACATTGTCCTTGTTTGCATACTGCAAATCATAGGCAAAGGAGACATCCTCAAAACGGACATGGCCTTGAATTTCTGGCAATGGCTTGGCATCCGGCGCATCGACAATATCAGATTTCGTGTCAAGAATGTCAAAGAGACGCTCACCAGCCGAAATCCCCATTGCCATAGCCGGAATAATCAGCCCCAAGCGACGCACAGGCATGACCAGTTGCGCCAGGTAGGTGGTGAAGGCGACCAACTCACCCAGACTCAACTCGCCACGAATCACTGCCGCCCCCCCATACCAGATGATAAAGACTGTACCAAGATTGGCGATAAAATCCATCAGCGGTGCATTAAAGGCGATAACTCTTGCGGAGAGTGCCGCCAGATCAAACCAAGCCTCATTCTCTGCATCAAAACGGTGTGTTTCCTCATCTTCCTGCGCAAAGGCTTTCACCACACGTGCGCCACGCAAATTTTGCTCGAGGTGCGTTGTCACCACCGCCAGTTGATTTTGGATTTCAAGTGAGAGCGGACGGTATACCCGCGCCAGTTTATACCCCCGATGAAAGAGCAGTGGAATGGTCGCCATCACCAGCAAGGAGAGCGTTGGATTCATCAAAAAAAGCACAATCCCTGTGCCAATAAAGAGAAATGTACTGTCTAAAATGCGCAAGGTGGCGCGCCCGACCAAGAAGCGAATGCGCTCGGCATCTTGCATCACACGGGTCAAGAGTTGTCCATTTTCGACGCGATCATGATAGGCAAAGGAGAGTTCTGTGAGCTTCTGATGGACCTCGTTCCGGAGTAGATAGGTGACTTGTTGTGAGACCTTCTCCGACCAACGACCTTGTGCAAAACCAAGGAGACCACGCAGGAGCGTTAGCCCCAATAATGCCAGTACAGACTGACCAAGCAATGTCAGGTTCTGTTCGCGAATGCCGTGATCAACAATCCAGCGAATAAACTGCGGGATTACCAACGCCAAGCCAATCATGGCAAAAGAGGTGATATAGGTAAAGATAGTGAGATGCCAGATGTTACGTAGATAGCCATAACAACGACGCAATATCGACCAATCTCCTAATTTGTCAAAAGATGCATCTGCCAGGTTGGGGTCGGTCTTTGTAGTTTTGTGTTGGGTCGAATTTGCAGGATCATCGGATGTAGGGTCGTTATCATGTTTTGATGTGTTTTTTTATGACATAAAATACTCGATTACTTGTTGCACATGACCTTACTCAAATTCCAAAATCATTGACTCAACGCAACTAATATCAGGGGACTCGGTTGGATTTGTGATAAATGTTTGGATGATGTCAAGTGGGCAGTCGCCCGCATCTATGAGCGAGTGACCACCGCGTGGCACTTCGACATAGGTGTGCTGACGCAGGGTTTTTGCCGCCACTTTGCCCCATGATGGCGGTGTGACAGGATCATACTCACCGACCAAAATCAGGGTTGGCAAGTCACTGACAACGGCCTCATCCTCAATGGGCTGCGCCTCACCCGCCCCCCAAATTTCACAAATATTGAATAAATCACCCATGTCACGCAATAAAGGGTCAACCAACTCAATCGGATAATCGGCCACCAACGCCTGCCCTGCTTCATAGTTGCTAAAGGGGATTTCTTCATGACATTCCACCGAGTTGAACATCCCGCTGGCATCGCTCAACCACTCTTCGTCATCGGTTTGGTACCCCATTGCCTGATGCCCCATTGTCTGATACCCCATTGCCTGATAGCGGAAACGCCCCTGATACCCTTCGTCCTCTTCCTCACCCATGCCGTAAATAACCTCCATCAGCGGTGCATAATCACCATCCGCCGCTGTAGAGAGAAGACTTGGCAATGTAGGAATTGTTGATGTGTCATACAGGCTATTGACCAACCATGAGATGATGGCTGCATCATCCAACATTTCTTCTTCATCCACAACATCACTCCCTAGCACTTCGTCAACATAAACGGGATAGAGATACAGGTTATCCAGCATCTTATAAAAACGAGTCGCAAGGTCAGGATACGCACCGTTGCAGTAGTCATCGGCAGCACAGCCAGCGAGCAATGCCATGACTGCGTCGGCATTGGTTTTTGCCTGCTCGGTGTAAGCATCCACGTTGGGCGGATAGACGGAGTCGATAACAACGCTCCGAATGCCTTCGGGATAATCACGCATCACCGTCAAGGCCAGCCGCGTACCATAGGAAATGCCCAACAAATTCCATTGGTCGATGTTCAAGGCAGTGCGTAAGTCGCGGATATCGGCTGCGCTGTTGGCACTATGATATTGGGTCAGGTCGATTCCTTCCAGCAGCAGCGAATCTCGACAGTCCTCTGCGGCTTGGACCGTATCCTCGATATCGGTCTCTTCACAATGCAAGCCAGGGAAAGAGTAGCCTGTGCCACGCTGATCAATCAGAATGATATCACGGTCATCGCGCAGAGATGTATCAATCCAGCTATCAATGCCTGTCAATGCACTGCCACCCGGTCCCCCCTCAAGATAAAGAATTGGGTCCGGCTTTGGGTTGTTTTTGCTATGGACAATCGCAACGGCTAGTTCTAATTCTAAACTATCCGGAACGTTACGATTTTCAGGCACAAGTAGAAAGCCACAGGTCAATTCCGCCTCCGTGATATCCAACACCGCAAGCTCAAATGGGCAGTCATTCTCAAAAAAATTATCTTCAAAGACAAAGCGTGAGGCACTGTGGGTATCACTAATATCATTCTCTAATGGCGTACGGGACAAATCAATACAGGCCGATAAACTCAGCAGCAGCATGAATAAAACAATGAAGCCGAACTTCTTGTATGATTGCATTGGTATACGTTCTCTAATCTTTATATTTTAGTAAGCATGTAGGCTAGATCATTTCCTTATGATACAATAAAATTAATTTTTACCATAATTGTGAAATTACAAATCTTGAGTGCGCTATTTGGCAGATTCAAGCAGGAGAAAACCATGCACACACAGCAATCTGACGAACCGCGCACAAGCCGCGTCGTCAACGCCACACCATTCTACTATGGCTGGGTGATTCTGGCTGTCGGGACCATTGGCATCATACTCACCAGCCCCGGCCAAACCTATACCATCTCGGTCTTTATCGACTCATTTATCGCCGATTTGGGGATCAGCCGCTCGCTGGTCAGTACGCTCTACACCGTCGGCACACTTACCGCCAGCTTTGCCATGCCCTTTATCGGTCGCCAGATTGACCAGCGTGGCTCGCGGCAGATGACCATCATCATTGTACTCGTATTTGGCGTCGCCTGTTTCTACATGAGCTTTGTTCGCAATGCGCTGATGCTGGGTCTTGGCTTTATGGCTTTGCGCATGTTGGGGCAGGGTAGCTTGAGCTTGGTCAGCAGCAATGTCATTAATCAGTGGTGGGTCCGTCGTCGAGGCATGGCAATGGGGATCGCGGGGATGGTCAGTGCTATGTTAGGCAGTGGTAGCTTTCCATCATTGCTCAATTGGTTGATCCCTCTGCTAGGGTGGCGCAGTACCTATACGTTGCTGGGGGCGATACTCTGGGGTGTGATGTTGCCCATTGGGTTTATTTTCACCCGGAACCGTCCCGAAGACTATGGGTTGCAACCGGATGGTGGCACAACATCTACAGAACCAGCCGCACCTAATGCAAAATCTTCGGATTCAGATGAGCCACTCTTGGAAGAGAATTGGACACGTGCTGAAGCACTACGCACGACCGTATTTTGGCTCATTTCCGGTGGCATGTTGGTGATGGGCGCACTCAATACCGGACTCACCTTCCACATCTTTGACATCTTTCGTGACAGCGGTTTGAGCAGCACCGTGACCGCCTTTGTCTTTATTCCAATGTCTGCAACAGCCGCTGTTGTTCAATTATCAGGCGGGTTGTTGATGGATAGAATCCCCGTCCGTATCTTACTTGCCATTGCCCTCTGTTTACAAGCTGTGATTCTGGTCATGGCACCATTTCTCGGCTCCATCGAACTGGCGTATGTATACGGTATCTTGGCCGGAACACGAGGCGGACTTTTTATGATTGTCCGCAGTGTCATTTGGGCAAAATACTTTGGTCGCCAGCATCTGGGGAGTATTACGGGCGTGGTTTCAACATTAAATGTGGCGGGGTCTGCACTTGGACCGATGCCCTTTGGGATTGCACGTGATCTGATGGGCAACTATCAGACAGTATTGATTGGTTTTGCTGTGCTTCCGTTAATTTTTGCGGTGGCGACCTTGCTGTATGTGCATCCACCAAAACGATCAGACATCGTTGGTAGATGATTTTTCCCATTGTTCAAGTATAATAACGGTGTACCTGTTATTCGACAGGGGTATCTAAAATTGTTGCGGATTATCATTAGAAAAGTGAGGCAGTGAGATGGTAAACAAAAACTATACATTCAATCGGCGCACATTTTTAAAAGCAGCGGGCGCAACAGGCGCATTAGCGGCTTTACCTGCGGGGCTGGCTGGCTGTGTTGCACCAACAACAGCACCCACAGGCAGTGGGTCAACCACTTCAGCAGAGCCTATTAAAATCGGTCTTCTCGTTCCTACAAGTGGTAACTTTGGTGTCTATGGTGGTGAGTTGGAGCGCGGGACAAAGCTCTATTTAGATAGCGAGATGGGTGGTGAAATTGCGGGGCGTCCCATCGAGTATGTGGTGGAGGACTCTGAGGGCAACCCCGAAATCGCACTCCAGAAGTCACGCAAGTTGGTCGAGCAGGATGAGGTAGATGTTGTGACAGGCATCGTCTCATCGGGTGTGTTGATGGGGGTGCGCGAATATTATGACGCCATGAAGAAACCGTTGATTGTGTCCAACGCCGGAGCCAACCCAATTTCACGCGAGTTGAAATCACCCTATATCTGGCGTGTCTCCTTTAGCAACTGGATGATGAGCGCCAAGATGGCAACCTGGCTGGCGGCTAATGTAGGCAAACGAAGTGCGTTGATTGTCTCCGATTACACGGCGGGACACAACGAGCGCGATTCCTTTATCTGGCACTTTGAGCAGGGCGGTGGCGAAGTCGTCAACACCATTCTTGCCCCCTTCCCTGCTATTGGCGATCCTGCTCCATTGATTGCAGAGTTGGCTGCAACCGATGCTGATTTCTTCTATATCTTTGTCCCAGGGGGCAACGGTCTCTCCTTCTTCAAATCAGCGGTGGAATTTGATCTCTTCTCGCAGTTGCCCATGTACACCAACAATGCGCAGACATCGGAAGATGTGTTACCGAGCTTGGGTGATGATGTCCTTGGCGTGAAGAGTTCGTGGCTGTGGGCCTATGTCAATGACATTCCAGAAAACAATGCCTACATTGCCAAATACGAGGAGACCTACAACAACTCACCGAGCAGTTTCTCCGTGCAGGGCTATGATGCTGGGCATGTGATCAGCGAAATGTTGACCCGCGTCGAAGGCGATACCAGCAACGTTGATGCCATGATTGATGCATTGGCGGGCATCTCCTTCGCCAGCCCACGTGGGTCGTTCGTCCTTGATGAAGCCACGCAGAACCCACGTCAACACATCTATCTGCGTGAGGTGATTCGCACAGAGGATGGTGCGCTGCATAACGCCGCTATTGAAGACCTGGGTGAAACGGTTGACCCTGGTGATAATTCGATGGGGTAGCCCATAACTTTTGGTAATATAAACCAGTATCACAGATTGATTATCTGTGACGCAGGTAGCCAACCTGCGGTACAGTATCACAGATTGATTATCTGTGGCGCAAGTAACCAACCTGCGCCACAGATAATCGATCTGTCATACAGTATCGCAGGTTG
>JBCCFC010000144.1:0-15733 GCA_039029935.1 Chloroflexota bacterium | reverse complement strand
ATTATTTCAAGTTTATTGCGCCGCTCGGTGCCACGCTTGGGTTGATACCGTTGGTCAAAATTTTTACTGTAAAAGAATTGGAAGAAAGTTTAACCGATGCCGGTTTCGCAATTGACTATCAGCGGCAACCGGGTGAAAGCAAAGCAGTTTTTATTGTGGCAAAGAAGGCGGAATAGATACGGTGAGGGATTGATACATTTTTTTGTTTCATGCCTCCCGCCACCGTTCAATCACCTGAAAATCACGCAGCATCTTCGACAGCAACTCCGCATCTGTATTCAGAATCCCCTTTTCCTTCATAAATTTCACGGCTGGGTCTGTAAACCCGCTACGTGAATGAAACCAACAGACGACCTCTTCATGCCCTTTGTCCTCTGCCAAATTCTGTGCTGCATCCCAGAAGTAGCTCACTTCGGTTTTGTTGACAGGAGTTTGCCAATTCTTGACCTCTACAATCCAAGGCAGATGTTCATTCTGTTCGGGGATACCATAGGCATCAATCTGGTAGGATTGAATTGCACCAAACGTTTGGACTTTGGTTGGGTAGACGCGTTTAAAGGTGTTTAACTTGACCTTACCCGGCTGATTAAAATACGTGGCGCCATCAATTCTCTGTCCTTTAAAGTGTTTGCGCATGAAAGTCTGGATAAATGCCTCGGCTGCATGACCGACCCAATAGCTGAGTTCACCACGCATCTTGTCGAGGATTTCCTCATAATAGGTCACGATTTTCTGCTTCCACGCTTCCTGCACCTTTTCAATCGCCTCTTGATGACCGAGTTGTTCAAGCTCCCAGCTATACTCAATGCTCAAGACCTGTTCTAGCAGGGGGTCTGAACGTCCGCCATAGAACTTGTTGCCGCGCTCACGAACGAGATCACACCAACGCAGTTGACGCAGGATGTCGTTGGTTTCGTCGATTGAGATGGGTAGATTCAAATCAGCGTGGAGCTTTTCAATTCGGACTTCGCTCTTGGGATATTTGGTGAGGTAGAAAATGATCTCGCGTGCATGAGGCAAATTGAATGTTTCCAGATTTTGATAGAAGTGAAAATGCCAAAATTTGTAGATATGTCCCTGTTTATTCTCCACCTCAAAGGTCAAAGCCTCTTTAACCCCCTCTTCGGTGGTGAGGTCTGCGTCGAAGAATTCGCTGTTAAACAGACACCAGATGTAGTAGGGATGCCCATCAATGAGACGGCTGATGATGTAGGCAACCTCTAAAGATATGTCTAGGTTATTCTGTTGGGCAAATTTGTAGATTAGTTCCACCGCACCAGCATGAGGTAAGCGGTTGATATGGCTTGTGCCGACACGTCCCACCATTGCGCCCCATAATGCCTGCTCAAGCAGTATTGTTACTTGTGAGCCGGAAATCAGCATCGGTGCGCGTGATGACTCGGCAGCGGTGGCAAAAGCCCCCGTGAATTTGTGGTATTTACGTGTTAATTCTTGGTCATAGTAAAGCAGTTGATCCAGCCGTTGAAATTCATCAAACATGTAAATGATGCTTAATCCTGACTGTACCGCAATGTTATGTGGCGTCTCATAGACAAGTTTCATCAGTCTGAATTCATTCTCAGAATTTTTTATATCTTTCAACCGTCGAATCGCATCTAATACAAGTTTGTCGCCTTGGTCCTCTGCAATTTTCTCAAATTCGACAAAGGAAAAGTCTCCAAATGCAATCTCTGCTTTTCGACTGCGATAGGCAAGGAATTGTTGCAAAAAGGATTGAAAGAAATCATCAACCAACCGATGAATCCATATAGGGTGTTCACCCAACTCAAAATAAAACGGCATCACATCCGTCCGCTCCCAAAAGACACGGTTATAGAGCCGTTCGAGAATGGCGGTCTTGCCATGCCGTCGATGCGAGACCAACGCACGGCTACGGCCTACCTTTTGCCCCACCAAATTGACCCATTTCATCAACGAGGCCATTTCGCGCTCACGGTCAGTGAACATGCCTTCGCCAACACGCTCTGGGATTGGATCAGGTCGTTCTGCTGCTTGAACTGATTGTAAACTCATTGATTCCTCCTCAACACACATTCAGGAATACTTATACTGCTCCGCTTGATATTCAGACAGTATAGCACAGATGAACAATTTTGACATACCATCAGAATGATAGAATGAGAGGACCCTGTAATGTTCAAGGGCATTAGCTAGTGTTCCTAAAATTGTACAGATTAAAATTGTACAGACTAAAGTTGTAGAGATATAATACAAAGCTGCAAAAACGTATTGGGCTAACTCTAGCCCCAAATAACCAAGGACAAAAGACAGTATCGCAGGTTGGCTACCTGCGTCACAGATAACCAATCTGTGTTACTGGTTTATACTTATCCAATAAAAACAAACATGAACAGACAGGATCAAACCACAACCTCAAACGCCCTCCTATCCATCAATAACATCGAAGTCTTCTATGGCGAGTTCCAAGCACTCTTTGGCGTTAACATGACGATAGACCAAGGCGAAACGGTTGCGATTATCGGCGCAAACGGAGCGGGTAAAACAACGTTGATGCGCGTCATCGCAGGACAGCTACTGCCAGCCAGTGGGGATATTGTGTATCAAAGCGACTCCATCAGTCAAAAAACAGCTTTTGAAATGAATCGACTTGGGGTTGCGCTTGTGCCAGAGGGACGTAAGATTTTTCCAAGCATGAGCGTTGAGGAAAATCTCAAGATCGGTGGCTATGCCAATCGAGCTGGCGAATGGACACTAGCGAAAATTTACGAGCTTTTCCCCATTCTCAAGGAGCGGCGCAGCAATGGCGGCACGGAACTTTCAGGTGGGCAGCAGCAGATGGTTGCCATTGGTCGTGCGTTGATGAGCAATCCCGATTTGATTTTGATGGATGAGATTTCGCTGGGGCTTGCGCCCATCATTGTCAAAGATATTTACGAGGTTGTGACCCGCATCGCCAAGCGTGGCACAACCATCGTTCTCGTTGAACAGGATGTTAATCGTGGTCTGCAAGCGGCGGATCGAGTCTACTGCATGTTGGAAGGCAAGGTGAGCCTGAGTGGTACACCAAGCGAGTTGAGTCGAGACGATATATCGAAGGCATACTTCGGCATATAAAGGGCAATATATAAAGGGCAATATATAAAGGACGATGATGACAATGCCTGATTCATCTCTGGCTGGGGAAAAAGAAGTCAAATCCATGCGCCCCTTTTTGATTATTTGGGTGGGACAGACATTTTCGCTACTTGGTAGCGGATTGGTTCAATTTGCCCTGATTTGGTATCTGACGGAGACATTTAGTTCGGCCCTCATCTTGGCGATTGCCACCATTGTGTGGCTATTGCCACAGATTTTGTTGGGGCCTATCGCAGGTGCATTGGTAGACCGTTGGAACCGACGAGTCGTGATGATCGCCGCCGATGGCATCATTGCACTTGCCATCATCGTACTTGCCCTGTGTTTTCTACTTGAGTGGGTCCCGCTTTGGCTTATCTATGCCATCATGTTTGTCCGCTCGCTGGGCACGGCCTTCCACAGACCTGCGATGTTGGCGTCTACACCCCTGTTGATCCCAGAAAAACATCTCACACGGATTGCAGGCTTAAATCAGGGAATTCAGGGGGCAACAAAAATCATTGTTCCACCCATCGCTGCCCTGCTGTTGGCATGGCTACCCATGCAAAGTATTTTGGCAATTGATTTGCTAACAGCCACCATTGCTATCATCCCATTGTTCTTTATCCATATTCCAAACCCTGTCCGAAAAGACTTAGTCCAAGACTTACCCCAAGACCTGGGCCAAGGCTCGACTGCACGAAATCAGCGGCATAAACCATCTGTCATGGATGATTTATGGGCTGGTTTAACATTTGTCTGGGGATGGACAGGTCTGCGATTGGTATTTGGTCTGGCACTGATTCTGAACATCTTTTTGACACCAGCATTTGCCCTGCTTCCTATTATGATTACAGAGACATTTGGTGGTGATGCCATCGACTTTGCTTGGGTCAGCGCGGGATGGGGTACTGGTGCCATTTTGGGTGGCCTCCTGTTAGGCGTATGGAGCGGATTCAACAATCGCATGATATTATTCTTGGGCGGATTGTTGCTCTTGGGGGCCTGTCTGCTCGTTATTGGCTTTACACCGCCAACCCTGTTGTGGATGCTCATCATTACCACGGGCTTTGGCGGACTCATGAACGCGGTTGCAGTTGGAACGCTCATCGCAGTTTTTCAGGTTGTCATCCCCAATGAAATTCAGGGACGTGTTTTTACCCTCTTTGGCAGCATCAACCAAGGGATGATTCCACTCGGCTTGCTTATCGCTGCACCTGTCGCTGATAGCGTTGGTGTGCAGATTTGGTTTACCCTTGGTGGCATTGTGATGATGACAATGTTCACTGCTGCATTCTTTATCCCAGCCGTCCTTCACCTCGAATCAAAAGGCAAACAGATGGTATCTTCTCAATGAGGGGTGTAGAAGTCCGACTTTTGTCAAAAGTCGGACTTCTAATTATTAATGAGGTTTCTACCGTTCAAACATGACTTGGCTTAATACGATCATACAAGGAATACTGCTGGGTGGCTTATATGCCCTCTATGGCACAGGGTTGTCGCTCATTTTTGGCGTCATGCGCATCGTCAATCTGGCGCATGGCGATTTTATCATGTTGGGGGCATTTCTCTCGCTACTTGCCACACAAATTGTGGGTATACCGCCACTGATTAGCTTAATCGTAGTTATCCCTGTGATGTTTGTGTTGGGATATGCGGTGCAACGTGGCATTTTGAATACCACCATTGGTACAGGGTTGATGCCGCCACTGGTCATCACCTTTGGCCTATCGGTGATTGTGCAGAATGGACTGCAACTCTGGTTCTCCGCAGATTCGCAGGGGCTGGATGCAGGGGCATTGGAGACTGCCAGTATTCCCTTGGGTGATAGCCTAGCGGTTGGCATCATGCCGCTCATCACCTTTGCGACTGCCGTCCTCATCCTGTTGGGGCTGCAACTCTTCTTCAATCACACGTCATTGGGACAAGCATTCAGGGCGACATCCGACGACCCCGCAACGGCAGAACTGATGGGCATTAACAGCCGCCAGATTTATGCGCTGGCAATGGGTATTTCCTTCGCCATCGTCGCGGTTGCAGGCATCCTGCTTGGTATCCGCACAGGCTTTGCCCCTACAGATGGACCCGCACGGCTCATTTTTGCATTCGAGGCCGTCATCATCGGCGGTCTGTGGAGCCTCTGGGGAACGTTGGCAGGCGGTATCATCCTTGGACTCAGCCAGAGCATCGGCGCACAACTCAACCCAACATGGTTTCAACTGGCGGGACACATCCTCACGCTGTTGGTCTTAGCCATTCGTCCAACAGGGCTGTTTGCACGGACAAGGGAGCTATAAACATGAGCAGAGAACTACGACTTTATATCTTCTTGGCCGTTGCGTTTGCAGGCTTTCTCTCTGTCACACAGTGGGGCAGTCGTGGCACTATGAACACACTGACCGAATTTCTCTATCTGCTGGCGATTGCGCAACTGTGGAACTTGTTGGCGGGATACGCTGGTCTGGTATCAGTTGGTCAACAGGCATGGATCGGACTCGGGGCATACTCGTTGCTGGTCGGTGTCGAAGACTTGGAACTACCATTGACCCTCAGCTTTGTCATCGGCGGTGTGGTCAGCGCCATCTTTGCCTACTTCACAGCACTGCTTGCCTTTCGTCTACGTGGCGGCTATTTTGCCATTGGCACATGGGTAATCGCCGAAGTCTTCCGCCTACTCATCGCTAGCAGCACGGATTGGCTTGGTGGTGGCGTCGGGCGTTCGCTGACGATCAACAACTTCTTTGACTCGGCCAGCCAACGCATCATGGTCACATACCTATTCGCTGTCCTCATCGCCTTTGGCACGGTTGCCTTCAGCCAATACCTATTGCGTTCCAAAATTGGATTGGGACTGACCGCCATCCGCGACAATGAAGCCGCTGCCGCTAGTTTGGGCATCAATACCTATCGCATCAAGCTCCTCATCTTTATCGCCTGTGCCTTTGGTACAGGCATCGTCGGTAGCCTCATTGCCATGAACCAACTCACCATTGTCCCCAAAGCTATTTTCTCAATCAACTGGACTTCGTTCATGATCTTTATCGTCGTCATCGGTGGCATCGGCACGATGGAAGGACCAATTATCGGCACGGTCATCTTCTTCCTGCTACGTGAATATATGTCTGACTTTGGCGAATGGTCCTTTATCATTCTCGGTGGTATTGCCGTGGTGATGATGTTGATTGCCCCACAGGGTGTGTGGGGGTTGATCAAAGCGCGGTTTAATTGGGAGATTTTCCCGGTGCGGCGGCGGATATCGCCAAGGTTGTTATCGGAAGCAGGAGAGTGAATCTAGGGTTTGTCATCTACTGTTTTGGTCATCAGAGACTCCCCATATTTGCGGTATCATAGGGACAGAATTGGACATCGCCAATGGATAGCAACAAGACCAAGCGTTACTTTGAAGACCTGTGCAAAGAGGCAACCCTATTTCTTCACAACCGTGCCATAGCCTACCCGGCTCAAGCGGCAACCATCAGGACCATCAAAGTTGCCTTTGAACACGCTCGACTACCTGCCCCCATGCCCACACCCAAGCGGTTGCCTGGTTGCAAACACCTTGCGGCGGCACTAGACATTGCCAAGGTTGGACCGATGGCAGACCTTGCGATTGCATTTGAACGATTTGAACCCTATATGCGTTGGACCCAAACTGAACACTATCGAGAAAAGCTGGGCGATGAATACATGGAAAACTATTGCTACACCAATGTATTCGGGTATGATGCTTTGATTCCTCACAACCGGATCGTAATTGCCTTTTCCATCACTGGCCCCGGTCGCCACTACCCCCGTCACTATCACGAAGCAGAGGAAATCTATTTCCCCTTTGGTGGTGACACACTCTGGAGCCAAAATGATGAAACACCACGAGTCCGTCCTGCTGCCGAACCCATTTATAATACGCCTTGGCTACCCCATGAGATGATCACCCGTGAGACACCGTTGTTTACATTCTGTTTTTGGATTTCGCCGGGGCCTATCAAACTTGCCCAACTGGCTGGGTAAGCTAGCGGATGTGGATAATTCAACCTCAACTGTAGCCTACTCACTTAATACCAATTGCCCTTTCAAACTTCATAAATTATTTGCTCATCTACACAGTTTTCAAACCATGAATTCATGAATCTTGATGAGGCAATTGGTATAATTTGACACCCTCTAGGTATTTTATTCTGTGGAATGGTTTTACTGCGTCACAATCGGCAAGTAGAGCCAATACTCGCTCACCTCTACGCTACCACCATCAATGGGGTCATCAACGGCTGGTGTGGATTCAATCGCCAAACTATCATTGGCAACATCACTGGCGTCAAAGGGTCGCTTAGATGCAGTCGGGATAGGCGCAATCCCGTCGTCGTTCTCGCTATCATCATTGCTGCAATATGCCAAATTCACAAAGTCTGTGGCAGACGATTCAACTTCAGCCAGCCATTCATCCGCTTTTTCTTGCTCAATAAAGCCTTGGCTCAACGCTTCGTTGACCATCTCCGTCTCTGATTCAACAATGGCATCAATCAACGCTTGTCCTGTACTGCCCTGAGTAACGGCAAAGTCAGCAAGGCTTTGGCAACCCTTAACGGCGTCCCACACGGCGTTACGCTCAACGTTTAGCGTCTCGGCCACCACTTTGATCCAGAACCAATCGACATTCTCCAGCCAATCCTCACTGACATCGTTATCGCTTTCATCTTTGTCGGAATCCCACCAACCATCCCACCAATCTTCGACTTTATTCCACCAGCTATCGACCTTATCCTCCCAAGAAAAGGCGACATAATCGCTCACACGCGCTGGCAGTTCTGCTTTCCACTTTTCGGCCTTCTCCTCGGTCAGCAGATCATCGGCAACCCACTGGTCAATGGCATCACTCTGTGCGGAGACAATTGCATCCACCACTGTTTGCGTCAGAACACCGTTGGCGGTGGCGACTTCGGCAATTGACTGCCCGTCTTTCTGTGCCTCCCACAACGATTCAACGGTGACACTAATGGTTTCCGCTGCCACCTCATGCCAGTCTACCCAGTGTGCGTCGGTATAGGGTGATGTGAATGAAATTGTGTATGAGATTGTGTTGGTGATGGTCTGTGAAGACGTATGGTTGTCGATGATCTCAGATGCATTATCCCACAAATTGTCCCAGACGCTGCTGGAATCATCCCATGAGGGTTCCCAATCCCCCCATGAGATGTCAATATCCAAATCGCCCCAATGACTTCTTGGGACATCATTGACATACTCGCTGGCAAGCTCTGGCACTTCGGCCATCCACTCATCCGCCTCTGCCTGTGTGATCTCGCCATCAGTCACCGCTTGGTCTGTCGCTGTCTGCTCCGCTGCAACAATGGCGTCAATGACAGTCTGAACATCCACGTTGTTCTCGACAGCAACATCCGCAATGGATTGCCCATCTCGGCGCGCTGTTCGCAGGTCTCTGACAGTCACACCAATACTTTCGGCTGCAACTTCGATCCAGCGGACGTGTTCTGTGTCGGCAGATTCTTGGACGGTTTGTATATCTTGGCTATTTATTTGGCTATCTGTTTGGCTATCTATCGCCTGTGCATAGCTAGGCGTCGGATATAACGTCACGACAAATGTGACGACAATCGCTACTATCCAATAGTTCACGTTTCTCATATTTATCTCCTTGACTTTAGAATGGCTTTTCAAGAACAGAATCTATTTTAATTGAAGTAACGTTTCTGTCAAATAAAGCTACGCCAGAGAAACAAATAACACAGGCATCCTCCTGTGACGGACAAGATACCTGCGTTATTGTATCACAGATTGATTATCTGTGAAGCAGGTAGCCAACCTGCGTACAAAGCCAGTATCACAGATTGGTTATCTGTGACGCAGGTAGCCAACCTGCGATACTGTTCTTTGCCCTTAGTCAAAGAGAGGAATTTACGTCTTAGAACGGCTTAAAACCCTTCAAGCACAATCTTCCCATGCGCCGTCCCACTTTCGATCTTGGCATGGACAGCGCGCAACGTCGCCGCATCAATCTTGCCTGCAACTTCGGTTGCTGTTGATCGAATACGCCCTGCATCGACCAGTGCAGCAACCTCGTTCAAGAGCTTGCTCTGCGCCTCAATATCTGGTGTGTTAAACATCGAGCGCGTAAACATCAATTCCCAATGCAGCGAGACGGCCTTGGCTTTTAATGGCAGAACACTCAGTTCTGCCGGATCGTCAATCAGACCAAATCGGCCCTGTGGTGCGATTAGCTCAATGATGTCGTTATAGTGCTGATCGGTCTGGGTGGTTGAGAAGACAAAGCCTGGCGCGCCAATCTCCAATGCCGCCACCTGTGGTGCTAACGGCTTGCGATGGTTGACCACGTAATGTGCGCCACATTCTTGTACCCACGCCTGTGTCTCTGGTCGCGAAGCAGTCGCGATAATCGTCATATCAGTTAACGCTCGCAGCAGTTGGATGGTGATTGACCCAACGCCCCCTGCGCCACCGATGATTAAAATCATGTCTTCGCCCTGTGCGGTTGGGCGATTCACATCCAGTCGATCAAAGAGCATCTCCCAAGCAGTGAGCGTTGTCAACGGAAGTGCCGCAGCTTCGGCAAAGCCCAGACTGGTCGGTTTGCGCCCCACGATGCGCTCATCAACCAAGTGATATTCACTATTGGTGCCGGGGCGTGTCAGATCGCCTGCATAATATACCTCATCGCCGGGCTTGAAATTCTGTACATCGGATCCGACAGCCTCGACAACGCCAGTTGCATCCCACCCAAGCACTTTCCATTCACCCTCCTCAGGAGCCATTCTGTGACGTATCTTGTAGTCGACGGGATTGACGGAGATGGCTTTGACAGTAACCAGAATGTCACGTCCCTGCGCTGTGGGTTGATCCAGTTCAATGTCTTGTAGCGATCTTTCATCTTCAATGGGAAGACTCTGCTGATAACCAATTGCTTTCATACTCATCTCCTATCTTTTTAAATTATCTGATTTTAGACAAAACGGTCTCAATCGCTCGCACAACCTCTTTCGTCTTTTGTGGATTTAACGCATTGGGGTGAGGAGGCGCAAACCGACCTGAATCGTTGTCAAAATACTGGCCGGATGCCGTTGCGAATTCATCGGACAGTGCCGCACGCGTCAGTATCTCTGCACCGATGCTGATATCGTTATTTGATGCGCCAAATGCATCTTTCACCATGTTGGTGTTGAGTAGCGACCCCGGGTTGACCGCAATGATTGCGGGGCCTTCATCGCCTAATGCTAGTCCGATGCTCCGTGACCACATGGTAATCGCCAGTTTACTCTGTGCATAAGCAGAGAAATCATCGGACAACCTGACGCGTCCAGCCAATGCGGCTAGATCAACTGGTGCCTGTGCCGCAGAAGAAAGGTTAATCACGCGCCCATCGCTCCCAATCAGGGGCATCAGTTGTTGTGTCAGTAGATACGGCGCAAATGTATTGACAACAAAGCGTACATCAAGACCATCTTGCGTAATCGGACTGGATGTTTTGAATACACCTGCATTATTGATGAGTACATCCAATGTTGTGTGCTTTTCGGCCACAGCCTTTGCCAGCGACTCGACATCGGCTATATTGGATAAATCAGCCACATAGCTTTCCACTGCCCCGCTGCCCTTTAGTGCAGAGAGCGTGGTTTGCACGTTCTCTAATTTTGCTGGGTTACGTCCATGCAACAGCACATTGTGTCCTTGCAAGGCTAACATCTTGACTGTCTCCAGCCCAATGCCATCGGTTGCCCCTGTTACAAGAATTGTTTTTTGCATAATTTTATCTCCTTTATTTAGCGAACGCTGGCAAGATTTCATCGGCCAGACGTTTCATGGTTGTCTCGATATCTGCTTGATTAAAGCGAAGGTTGATTGCGACATGGTTGATGCCAATCTCTTCCAACGATTTTAGATAGGCGAGAAGGCTCTGTGTCCCCAGACTAAGCCCCAGATGGATCGGTCGTGGTGGATCCGCAGGATCATCAAGCAAATCGACATAAAGTGGTTGCATCACAGGCTGGTCCGGTCTACCGGCAACCTTGATACGCTCACGCCAATCATAGATAATTTGCGCTTGCATAAAGGTGTTACGTGGATAGAGCATCCAGCCGTCCCCATGCTGGGCAATCCATTCCGGATTTTGCTGACTACCGCCTGTGATCAGCAGCGGTAGTTTACCAGATGCTGGTTTGGGAAGCATATCCATGCCACCTTGCGGGCGACCATAGGTATTCTCAAACGCAGGTCTATCATCGCTCATGCGTCGAATATAGTCAAAACTTTCGCGGAATCGTGTGCCGCGCTCGGCAAAGGGCTGGTTGAGTGCTGGATACTCCTCTGGCCGATCACCTGATGCGACACCAAGGATAAGCCGCCCACCTGATAGCACATCGGCAGTGGCCGCGGCCTTGGCAACATGCGCTGGATGTCGCAGCGGCAGAATAATGCTGGCAACGCCGAGGGCAATCCGCTCGGTTTGTCCCGCCAACAGACCCAGATAGACAAATGGGTCATATGGTTGCCCTGCATCCCCAAATGATGGCACATTGAACGGTACATCTCGTAACCAGATTGCGGAGAATCCCAGCGATTCGGCCAGTTGAACCCGTTCTACATGATGCGCCATCGTGGGTACGGGACTCGTTGCATAAGTCTCAATCGGTACTACTAACCCAAGGGTCAATCTGTTGGGGTGGAATACGGCATTATACCCCTGATTTATGGGCTGGAACCCTAAATTATTGACATGTTGAAGCATAGTTCAGCGTCCCCTCTTCTTGCTGCACGGTTTCGACCATCTCACGCATTAGTGCTTCCAGTGCATCACGTTCGCCGTCTTTGATAGTACCTTCAACTGTCCAAATTACATTCTCGCTCATTATTTGATCTCCTCTATTTTTTATTGAATAGGAAAGTATAAAATCAGCTTGTCAGCTTGTCAGTCAGTGTGCTGAAGTGCTGAAAGCTTTTTTATTGAATAAACCAGGACTCTGGCTCATCTCCAAACTGCTCAAACGCGATTTGATTCATACATTATTTTTGTTGTTAAGACATAGCGAGAATATACTATAGTGGCATTCAAAACAAGTACGCACTTTCTTGATATATAGTATCATTTTATATACCGAAGGAACTCATGTATGGCTCACAGTAGATATGATTGCAACCAAGGTTGTCCCGTCGAAGCGGCGTTAGAAGTGATTGGCGGCAAATGGAAAGGCATTATTCTATATCACTTGCTCTCAGATACAATGCGCTTTAATGAAATCCGTCGCTTGATGCCGGACGTTACACAGCGAATGCTGACCAAACAGCTTCGTGAGTTGGAAGCCAGCAACTTAATTTCGAGAAAAGTCTATCCCGTCGTGCCGCCAAAAGTCGAGTATTCGATGACCGAATATGGCAGGACACTTGCGCCCGTGATTCATGCGCTGAAAGCATGGGGAATTCAGCATTTGGAAAAAACATCGGAGCAACTCCCCATTGATCAGCCAATGGTGCATTTGGAAAAAGTAGCCGAGCAATCTTCAATTGTCCGGCAAATTGTAGATGAACTTGAGAAAAAAGCGAAAAAGGAGTAAAATATAAAAAGCATCTAGTCATCAATTATAATGTGACACACTGATTGCACTTTATCAATGTACCAACCATCATATCCACAGATTAATCAATGAAGAACCAACAAATCACCAGTTCTAATCGCTGGAATTTTCATATTCTCATGACAGCAATTGGATCAATTGTCGCCTTACTTATGCTCAGTTTTGCTCTATCGCCATTGGTCATGCAGGCAACTCCCCAATATCAACAGCAGAAAACCATCTGCAATCAACCAGTGCCTGATTCTATGTTTCCAACAACCTGTGCAACAACAACCAACCAACAAGGCAGAGAAATATCTTTAAATGCCGATGTAATGTCTGCTGGTGTTGATATAGACATCATTGCGGATAACGAAGATAGCGCACCTTATATCACGACCATTGGCGAATCGGAAACAAGTACCACGCTTCTTGAAATCCCCGGTGGGGTTCAGAGTGTCGATAACAGTACCGTGTCTGTCCCTATTGATGTTACAGATGCTGGCAATATAGTCAGTGTAGCAGTTATGAACCTGCACTTTGACACAGCATGTCTTAGTTTTGATACAACAGATGCAAATGCCGATGGAGTTCCTGATAGCATCGCTGAGGCGCAATCCAACGATTTTGATATTAGTGTTGCTATCGACAATATCGGTGCTGGCCAAATTCGTCTGCTTGTTGCGCCAACATCTTTTATAAATGTGCCAGCATTTGAAGTCGGCGTATTATTCACGATTAATTTTGGTATCCAATGCAATGCGCCCAATACTGATGTCATTTTCACTGACTATTCTTTTGGAAACGCAGAAGGCGAGGCGGTATTGGGTCAAGTTACAGGGAATCGCATTGGGCTTAATCCTGAGCCAACACCTACGCTAACTTCCACACCAACATCAACGAACACGTCTACACCAACGCCGACCTCGACATCAACGAATACACCGACTGCTATACCTACTGATACACCAACATTGACGCATACCCCGACCTTGACATCTACAAATACCCCTACTGCTACACCCGCACCAACAAATACCCCTACTGTTACACCCACACCAACAAATACCCCTACTGTTACACCCACACCAACAAATACCCCGACTGTTACACCCACACCAACAAACACAAATACGCCTATAGATACCTCTACTGTTACACCTGCACCAACAAATACGCAAAAAAATACCCCTACTATTACACTCACGCCAATGAATACGATTACGAATACCCCAACTGCTACACCTACTGATCTACCAACATCGACGTATACCCCGACCTTGACATCTACAAGTACCCCAACTGCTACACCCACACCAACCAATATTCTTACAAATACCCCTACTGCGACACCTACACCAAGCAATACACTTACGAATACCCCTGCTGTACCTACGCCAGTCGAATCCCCAACAATGACGGCTACGCAGACTATAACACTGACGATGACACCATCTTCAACCCCAACTCCTACACCTTCTCTTACAACCACCTATACACCAACGCTGACACAAACACCTACGGAAGTACCTATGCTGCCCCAAACGCATACGCCATTACCCACTGTAACGAATACGAATATACCCCTGAACACAGAACCGCCAACACCAACATTGGTTTATACAGCCACAAAACCAGCCACGAATACACCTACAGTAACAATAACACCCGCCCCTATTTCGCCATCACATACGCCCACTAATACCATCATGCCAACGACGACAAGTCCTCCGGCACAATCACCAGTGACCAATACACCTACGTCAACACCGATTGATACAGCCCCATTTGAACCTAATGAAGTTTGTGAAACGGCGACGCCTATCTCTATAGATGGATCATCTCAACAGCACACATTTCATACGTCTACAGATGTGGATTGGGTGTCCTTCCATGTACCGAAGGAAGGCACTTATCAAATAGTGGTTGAGATTGAAGGTGAAAGTTCACCAGGAGTGGACATGACCTATTATACAGATTGCTCCGGAGACATTCTTGGTGGAAACAGTGGCGCATTATCACCTGGGATACGGCTGACTATCCAAGCAGAAGAAGATCAATCCTTTTATGTAAAACTAATGCCACTGCCATCACGCTCCATCAAGTCTACTGTACGCTATACAATTCGCATTGAACCTATCACAGGCGCAGTTATTGTTGTCGCTGGTCGGCTACGAGAGCTAGACCATGTACAGAAAAATATTGATACGGTTGCCAACGCATTTGTTACATTGGCACGAAACAAAGGTGTAAGGGATGATGATATTTATGTTCTTGCCACCAATACATATACAGAAACGATTGGGGCTGGCATTGTGGATGCTCCTGCCACCAAAGAAAAATTAAGATATGCCATCATTGACTGGGCTGAGGAGCGAGCCAGAGCAACAGGGTCATTAATCATATATATGGTAGACCATGGAGAGCGAGAAAAACTCTATCTGGACAAGGTTCAGGAGCAAATCCTAACACCGCTAGATTTGGACCAATGGCTAACAACACTAGAAGAAACTGTTCCCGATTTGAGAACTACCATCATTATAGAGGCTTGTCACTCAGGGAGTTTTATTACAGGAGATTCAAGTATCAGTGCAGAAAATCGTCTGGTCATTACATCTGCCAGTGAAGACTATGATGCCTATACATCTCGTGATGGCGTCTATTTTACAGATAGCTTGGTTGTAAAGCTAGGGCAAAACAATTCTTTTGGGCAAGCATTTGAATCAGCAAAAACGATTGTTGATACGCTATACGAATCTCAACAACCTTGGATTGATGCGAATGGTAATCGTATAGCGAATGAAGAAGAGGATATAAAAATCGCCTATGACTACGATTTTCAAAGTACAGATGTGGTTCAAGGTCCGCAGATTACAAACGTTTTCTCTCCAACATTGATTGTTGACGGACAAGGCACTTTTACGGTTGAGATTCAGAGTACACAAATACTAAAAGAAGTATGGGTGGTTGTTCACCCACCAAACTCAATACCACCTTCAGAGGGTGATGGTGTACTCAATACAAATGAAGATTTGGAAGAAATATCTTTAACAAAAGTT
>JBCCFC010000143.1:0-15742 GCA_039029935.1 Chloroflexota bacterium | reverse complement strand
TAGTAATAGAAAAATTAAAGTTATAACCTATGATGACTTATTGGCGCAAATTAAATCTTTGATAACTAATTTGGAAGATGTTGAAGAGAAAATTTAATAATTTAGGACTTAGTACATGACAGATAACACAAATAGACAAGAACGAAAAATTGCACTCGTCATTGGTGCAGGCGACAGTCTGGGTGGGGCCATCGCACGCCGATTTGCAAAAGCAGGCTTTGAGGTCTGTGTTGGGCGACGGAATGGCGATAAGTTGCAGCCGCTGGTGGACGAGATTACCGCAATGGGGGCGATTGCACATCCATTTGCCATTGATGCACGCCGTGAAGAGCTGGTCATCGAACTATTCGATACCATCGAGCGTGATATTGGCCCGTTGGAGGTGGTGGTCTTCAATCCAGGGGCCAATATTCGCTTTAGCATTCTCGAAACCACCAGCCGCAAGTTCTACAAAGTCTGGGAGATGGCCTGTTTTGCGGGTTTTCTCACGGGGCGTGAGGCAGCACGGCGCATGGCTCCACGCAAACGTGGGGCAATTTTCTTTACTGGTGCAACTGCCAGTGTGCGCGGTGGGGTCGGCTTTGCTGCCTTCTCCAGTGCTAAGATGGGGCTACGGGCACTAGCCCAAAGCATGGCACGTGAACTAGGGCCAATGGGCATCCATGTCGCCCATGTCATCATTGACGGGGCCATTGACACACCTTGGATACGCGAAATGTTCCCTGACATGGTTGCCAGCAAACCCGCCGATGGTCTGCTCGACCCTGATGACATTGCCGAAACCTATTATCAACTCTATTGCCAACCACGCAGTGCCTGGACCTTTGAAACAGATATCCGTCCTTGGTGCGAGGAGTGGACTTGGTAGGAAGAGTGATGAGTGATGAGTGAAGGGTGAAAAGTGAACAGTGAACAGTGATGAGTGAACAGTGATGAGTGAACAGTGAAGAATCACCTTTCAACTCTTCAACCTTTCAACTCTTCAACCTTTCAACTCTTCAACCCTTCAACTCTTCAACTTTGCATTATACAAGGAGAAAATCATGACAAGAACGGTCGAATTTTATTTTGACTTTGGTAGCCCGACAACCTATTTGGCCTATACACAGTTGCCGCTTATTGCCGAGCGTACTGGGGCGGAGATTGTTTGGAAGCCAGCGTTGTTGGGCGGTGTCTTTAAGGAATCGGGCAATCAATCGCCCGTTATGATTCCAGCGAAGGGGACGGCAATGTGGCCGGATTTGGTGCGCTATGCGCAGGGCTATGGTGTGCCATTGAGCATGAACGAAAACTTCCCTATCAATACACTCTATCTGATGCGGGGTGTGTTGGTGGCCGAGCAGGAAGGCTATTTTGACGCCTACATGAAGGCCGTTTTTGAGGCAATATGGGTCAACAACCAAAATATGGGCGATCCAGCAGTGGTTGGACAGGTATTGGCAGCGGCGGGGATTGACGCCAAGCATCTGTTTGAGGCGATTCAGACATCGGAGATCAAGAAGTCCCTAATTGATAAGACTGCCGAAGCCGTTTCACGTGGTCTATTTGGGATGCCTACGATGTTTGTCGGTGATCAGCTTTTCTGGGGGCAAGATCGTCTGCACTTTGTGGAAGAGGCATTGCGTCAACAGCCAGGTGACCACAAGCCATGGATTAGCCCATTGCGCAGCCAAGTCAAGGAGTATGCCACCCATCCCGAAATGGACAGCAAACCAGTGGTCATGCTCAATTTGCTCAAGTTTGATGGGCCAGAGGGAGAAAAAACCTATCATCAACAGTATGGTGTGCCGACCAAGGCTTTTGTTGAAGAAGTCGGTGGCAGCTTGATCTGGTCTGGTAATGTGGATCAGATTTTTGCAGGCGACACCCATCGCAATGATTGGGATGCCGTGTTGCTGGTGCAGTATCCCTCACGCAGTGCATTGCTCAGTATGATGAAGAATCCCGACTATCAAAAGGTCCATGTCCATCGTGAGGCGGGGTTGGTTGATGCGGCGTTGATTGCATTGAGTGAGACTGCGCGGAGTATGTAGGGGTGTGTAGGTGTGATAGTGTGATGGTGTGATGGTGCTAGACACCATCACACTTCTCTTTATATAATATGAGAACGCGACACAATATTCTTCAATATTTTGAGAATCGTCTCGGCTTCCATGCGTTCAATATACTCTCTTGATATTTCCACAACCATTTGTGGTTTTTCAGTATCAGATTGACTTGTACTCAGTCCTTGAATCGTGACACGAGCAAATGACCAAATATCGGCAATGGTATAGCATCCAAAAATTTCGGTAATATCTGTCTGTTGTTTCTGCCAATTCGACGTCGCTGCCACAAGAAGTTGTCCATAAAACTGAATACGCGGATTTTTTGACTCGAGGGTACGCTTGGCCTCGACTGTAACCAAATAGGGGGTACGCACAATCCCTGCAATCACCGTTGCGAGTACCCCATCGGCTGTGCCAGAGAGATCTGTTTCACCGTATTTTGCAGCCAATGCGACTTCGACCCATGCCCGAATATCTCCCTGTTCGGCCAAAACAAGCAAGGGGTAGATGCCTCTCGACCACATGGTAGCCTCATTCATTAAACCAGTTTCGTCTTGTAGCAAACGCGTTTTTATGATGTTGATTGCCATCTGTTCTTCCGCAGAGAGCGAAATATGATCTACATCAAGCCAATCATAATGGGCGATTCTCTTTTCATCAAGAGATACAATCTCAAGCAATTGCTCTTCGGTTAGGTCAGATAATGCAATCTTTGCCATGTCTACAGCCCCCATTATTACCTGCCACACAAATCTATTTATACAATCTTCGTTATTCATTATATCATAATAGTCAAAAAATATCGGCATAAAACAGATGACCCTCGGTTGATTTTAGCTAGGTTTTGAACGCCCGTTTATGTTAGATACAATGGTATCATTATGATTTTTATAAGCATTATCAACATGCACAAATGTACAAGAGGAAAAGATGAAGCCACGTTTGCTAGCGTTGGTATACAAGCATTTGAAACAACATGATATAAATCCTGACAAGTTAAGATGATATTAGCACTACTTGGCAGCGGTGAATACCTTCCACAAACGCAACCGATTGACCAACATCTAATCAATAAACTCTCAAATCGACTACAACGCTCCCCCAACGTAGTCTGCCTACCTACCGCTGTCGGCATGGGCAGAAAACGACGCATTCGTTACTGGTCAACAATGGGCATACAGCACTTTACGCACTTGGGTGTCCCTGTTGATTGTGTCCCTGTACTCGACAGAGCCAGTGCCAACAATCCATACTTTGCAGCCAAAGTTGCCGCCGCCGATTTTGTCTATCTGTCGGGTGGACGTCCTGATTATTTATATCACACACTGGACAACAGCCTTGTCTGGCAGAGTATACAATCTGTGATTAGCCGGGGGGGGCTTTTAGCTGGGTGCAGCGCTGGTGGCATGGTATTAGGCGAACGATTCTTTGGCTTACCGCTGTGGCGGGTTGGGTTTGGTCTATTACCCAATATTGTGGTCATTCCTCATTATGATATTGTGCCTTTTCCTGCGGTGCATGTGGTGCGCTGGTGTATTCGCAATCAACTGACTTTGCTGGGCATCGACAGCGATACCGCGCTAATTCTTGATGAAGGCAGATGTGAAGTGATGGGGAGAGGAGGCGTAGCCATTTGGACAGATAGCTCACCCCAATATTTTGAGCAGGGTGTTTATGAATTAGGTCAAATTAGAATCAGCGGTTACGGATGATTCGATTTTCCATTTGTAGCAATACGAACATCCTCATAGACATCAATAAGTGGTAGGTCACAGTCAATCGTAGGGAGGTGCAGTGTATCTGATGGATGATACATGGTAGTCAAGTTCCATGAGTCGTTATCTTGACGAACATAATGCTCAATCTGATAGGCACTCTGCTCAATCAGTATATATTCTGTCAATGATGGAATCGTGCGGTAATAAAGAATACATTGCCAGCAATTGCATTATAGCTCCGGCTTGCTCCCGCCATCTGATAGATTTGGCCTTCAAAAAATTCGTTTTTGTTTTCACTCTTGCGCTCACGTCGTAGATATTCCCACGGAGAGAGCAAACCCGTTGCAACAGTCATCATTCACCTCGTATTAATAAATCGTTTAACGTTCACATTGACATACCCCTATTGTAACACAGGTAACGGTCCATCCGTGCTATTTCGTTGACAAAAAATTTGGATATGGGTATACTTCTACATATCCAAAGTTATTTGGACATATCATATCATAATTCAAGGAGGTAAGCGATGAGACAACGATTTTCAGACGGCTATGCCAGTGGAGCATTGAGCAATGGCATTCCCAACAGTGTCCCGCGTAATGTACTGGGTGGCAAGCTTAAAACATGCTGCAAATCACCCAAAACCGGCTTTTATCGTAATGGCCGCTGTGACACAGGACCCGCTGATATGGGTGTCCATACGGTCTGTGCACAGATGACGGCAGAGTTCTTGGCTTTCTCCAAGGCCGCGGGCAATGACCTATCAACACCTCGACCGCAACTACGATTTCCGGGTTTGAAGCCCGGCGATTGCTGGTGTCTGTGTGCCGACCGCTGGCAAGAGGCGTTTGAGGCAGGCAAGGCACCATTGGTGCGCATGGAGTCTACTCATGAGTTGACATTGCAGTATGTGGCGTTGGATGACTTGATGGCGTATGCATTGAAACCCGATGAGAATTAAATGAATTTGCCCCTTGACAAAACAAAAAATTAGCGTATAATCAAAACATATAGACGTTCATCTATATTAAAAGGATTATGGATCAATCAATTTCATTTGCCAAGGCAATTGCCGACGAGACGAGACAAAAAATTATGCTGCTACTCTGCTGTGAGTGGCTCTGTGTCAATGATGTGGTGGACCGGTTGAATCGGAACGTGACCCAGCCGACGGTATCGCATCATTTAAGTACGTTGCGTGACGCGGGGTTGGTAAACACACGGCGTGAAGGCAAGCAGATTTTCTATAGCCTCAATCAGGATGCGGTTGCCATTTGTTGCGGACAAATCATGACGATGTTTGCACCTGAGTTTTCATCGGGTACTATAGTCGAGCAAGCGACAATCAATGCATCTTCACCTGAAGCAGAGGTAGCTATCGGTGTGTAAGCATAGCACATGATCGAAAGCGATTGATTTTAAAAAATTTTACCGTAATATATAGACATTTATCTATATGTCTACAGATAACAAATTGATGGAGTATTGACCATGAGCGAAAAACTACTTGAGCGAGAAACTGTTTCAATAGCCGCAGGTACAGCCAATGGTGCTTCAAAATCGGCGTCTTCCTGTTGTGGCCCATCTACCACTGGACAATCAACCGTTGGGCTATCTGATATTGGGCTATCTGAAGCCACAGGTACGGCCAATGGTGCGTCAGAATCGACGTCTGCCTGTTGTGGCCCATCATCTGCCATTGGACCACTGCCAACACAAACGACGATCAACTTGGATACCGCAGTGCCATGTTGCCCGCAACCCAGTGACCCATCGGAGTCATGCTGTACACCGGATTCGCTGCTCAAAACGCTACAGGCGACGACAGAGGTTTTAGCCCAAGTATCAACACCTATTCGCCCGGCCAAAGCAACAGCCAAACGAGTAGACTTGCCTATTGCCATCATCGGTGGCGGTCCCATTGGGTTGGCTGCGGCTGCTCACCTGCATGAACGCGGCGAGTCATTTGTCCTCTATGAGGCGGGTGCATCTGTTGGCGAAAGCATACTGTCGTGGGGGCATGTCAAGCTCTTTTCGCCTTGGGCATATAATGTGGATGCCGCCAGTGTGAAGCTGCTGGAAGCCAATGGCTGGCAGATGCCTGATCCAGAAGTATTGCCCACTGGACAGGAGTTGGTTGAGGATTATCTGCAACCGCTGGCAAATGTGCCGGAACTGAAGCCACACATCAAGCTCAACAGCAAGGTGACATTTGTGGGGCGCAAGGGGCTGGACAAAATGAAGACCGCTGACCGCGATGACCGCCCGTTTGTATTACACATTGAGCATCAAGTGGAGGGAGATGGGGATAGCGAGCAAACATGGGTCGAGCGTGTCGAAGCCGGGGCCATCATTGATGCCAGCGGCACATGGAGCAACCCCAATCCGCTTGGTTCTGGCGGTGTAATGGCTATCGGTGAAGACGCAGTGAAGAATCACATTCTCTATGGCATCCCCGATGTCTTGGGGCGACATCGCACACGCTATGCGGGCAAGCACGTATTGGTTGTTGGCAGCGGTCACTCGGCCATGAACGCACTGCTCGAACTCAAACTACTCAAGGATGAAGAGCCGGAGACACAGATCACATGGGCGATTCGCAAAGAGCATCTACACACCATTTTTGGCGGTGGTGCGGATGATGCCTTGGCTGCACGGGGCGAGCTCGGTTCGCTGACCAAATCGCTGGTGGATAACGGAACAGTCACACTATTGACCCCGTTTTTTATCCACGAGATTGAACAGGATGGCGAGACGCTCAATGTCGTTGGGTCGCTCGGTGAGGAGGATAAGACCGTCACGGCTGTCGATGAAATTATCACCAGCACAGGCGCACGACCCGACTTTTCTTTCTTGCGTGAGGTGCGTGTCCAAGGAGATGCTGCACTCGAAAGTGTCCCTGAACTAGCGCAGCTGATTGACCCCAATATCCATAGCTGTGGCACTGTGCGACCACACGGCGAAAAAGAACTGCGTCAACAGGAAAAAGATTTCTATGTGATTGGCATGAAAAGTTATGGCCGTGCGCCCACTTTTTTGCTGGCAACGGGCTATGAGCAGGCACGCTCGGTCGTCGCGGGCTTGGTCGGTGATTGGGAAGCCGCAGAACGTGTTGAACTAAATTTGCCGGAGACGGGTGTGTGCAATAGCTCGATTCCTCTGTATGATCAGGTTGCACCGGGTGGGACGTGTTGCTAATGAAAGCGTTGAAGCGTTGAAACGGGAAAGCGTTGAAACGGGGGAGCGGGAGAGTGGGAAAACAGTTCGTAGTTACTGCATGACCACTCCACCGCTCCACCGCTCCAGCACTCCAGCACTCCAGCACTCCACCATTCTTCTGACAGACCGTAACCCTTGTGACAGATTCAAACGATGGGGTACTGTCAAGATCAACCCATCAAGAATCTGACTTTTGTCTATAATTCACGACAAAATAAATAAAACAAGGAAAATACAGCAATGAGTCAAACAGAAATTGCAACGTTGGGTGGTGGCTGTTTTTGGTGTGTGGAAGCGGTCTATGTGGAGTTGAACGGTGTCGAGAAGGTGGAATCAGGCTATATGGGTGGACACGTCGTCAACCCAACCTATCGACAAATCTGCACGGCAACGACAGGTCATGCAGAAGTGATCCAAGTGACCTATGACCCTGCCCAAATTTCGTTCAAAGAAATTTTGAAGGTCTTCTTTTCCGTTCATGATCCGACAACACTAAATCGTCAAGGCAATGATGTCGGGCCTCAATACCGCTCAGTCGTTTTCTATCATGATGAGGCACAAAAAGCAACAACGCTTGAAGTCATTCAAGAGATTGAAGCGGCTAACATTTGGGGCGCACCCATCGTGACCGAAGTTTCACCTGCGGTTGAGTTTTATGTGGCTGAGGACTATCATCAGGATTACTATAAAAACAATCCTATGCAGATGTATTGTCAGTTTGTGATTCGGCCTAAAGTGTCGAAGTTCCGCAAGGAGTTCTTCAATCAGTTGAAGGCGAAGGCGTAGTCTTGTAATCGGTAAGTCGGCCAGCCAGCACTCATAAGCTGACTCACCGAACTACCGATTACTGATTTACCAAGTAACTACTTTGGCGACCAAGCCGAGTACACACCGCGCCCAACAAACTCCGGTTCTTCACCATCTAACTGCTGCACCCAAATGCCCATACCATCATCCTCACTGCGCCCAGCGTAGGTGAAGGCGTCGCTATCAGGCGACCAAATCGTCATGCTCTGGGCAAACTGGTCAAAGAAATTCAGATAACTCTGCCAGAAGGTGCGCGTGGGCAGCATCAGGTCATATTCTTGAAGTGCATTCTCTTCGCTATTCCATACATGCCAGCGTAAACTTAAGCTGCCTGCATCCGTATCCACAGCCAAGTAGGCCAACTTTTTGCTGTCTGGACTCCAGAAAAAAGCAAATACAGGGGTCTCGTTGATTTCGCGAGTGCGTTTACTTTCCATGTCAACCACATAGAGCGAACCAAACGCGGGTGCATTCATCTCACCCTCTGTAATCACATAGGCCAGTTTGCTGTCATCGGGGCTGACGATAAAGGTGATGCGATCTTCAAAGTCCGTCACCTCAAAGAGCGTGTCACCCGCCAAATCGGTATTCACCAACAACTGCAAATCGCCCTCGTTCACCGCATAGAAGAATGAGTCGCCACTCGACGCCCAGCGCGGTGCAGGGAATGTTGCCGAGTCGAGCCAGAGTGATTCCTGTGAGCCGTCCAATGATTGCACCTCAAGACGCTCATTGCCAATATGCGTCAATAACTGCTGTCCATCTGGTGCCCATGAGAAGTAGAAGGGTTGCCCCTCACCCAATGTGACAATCGTCTCATCGTCGCTATCGACCTTGGCCGCTTCAGCGATGACATCGAGCAGTCGCAGTGCAATTGACGAACGGCCGCTGCTAATCCAATTGCTTAAATAGGCCACATGCTCGCTATCCGGACTCCAATAATAGTAGAACGGCGGGAATGGCACTTCATAGCTGCTCTGCGCCTGCCCATTAAACATGCTGGTCGTGATGCTGCTGACCATACTGCCATCGCGGTTTTCCACCTGGCTCCAGACAAGCATGTCACCCTCTGGCGACCATGTAGGCTGCATATATTGTAGGTTGCTGCTGGCATCGTCGGTCAACGCCAGACGGTTGCTGCCATCAGGGTCCATTGTATAGAGATTGCCATCAAACCCAATCACCAAAAGCTGATTCCCTGCCGAACGTGTTTCAGCTAAGGACGCCTGTTGCTCCCTCGCCATTTCTTGTAATTGCGCTTGGAGCAACACGGGATCACAGCCGACCAAAAAGATCAACGGGATGATGAGTAGTGTGAGGCGACCCCCCAAGGAAACCAACGGTTGCTTCCGCAGTATGTTTGTAGCATTGAACATAGAATACCTGCCTTTGAAGAAATACACTCAACAGGTCCAATACCTGCTGATGTACGCAAGTTGTACAAAATCCGTACAAATCTTGCAGAACATACTACTTTGTCAGAATTGATTTTTATGCAAAACCGCTTACAAAAATAATTGGAAAACTCTACGGATTGCTCAGAATTCTTTTGTCATGAATATACTGTTCGGATCATCTATATAATCATCAAATGGACCACAACGTGTAAATCCAGCCGACTCATAGAGGCGATGGGCTGGATGAAATGGCTTCTGTGCGCCTGTCTCTAAACTCAAACGATGATAGCCGCGACGCTGGGCCTCCTCAATGATATGGGTCAACACGGCTCGGCCAACACCTCTGCGACGATGCTGTGACGACGTGCGCATTGACTTGATTTCGCCATGCGTTGCATCCAGTTCCTTGAGCGCACCACAACCCATCAGCGCATCTCCATTCCCTATATCATCCCAAACCGTCCAGAAAGATATCTCTGGTACACGCAACGCCGACAGGTCAAGCGCATGGATACTTTCTGGTGGCGAAATCCGATGCATATCATCCAGATGCTCCTGCAAGAGTGCATGAATTTCTGGACCTGTTAAATCGTCTAATTTAATTTTCATATCTACCTCTCATTTCCATCGGTATTCGGTAGGTCGGCAGGTCAGTAGGTCAGTAGGTCGGTAATCCGTACTGACGCACCGAATACCGACGCACCGAATACCGACGCACCGAATACCGAATACCGAATACCGACTCACCGAATACCGACTCACAGATACCGCTCTGCCTGAATCGTAAACATCTCCGCATACTGCCCACCCAACGCCATCAGCGTATCATGACTCCCCTCCTCAACCAGCCGACCATCATCCAAGACAAGAATGTGCTGCGCCATACGCACGGTTGAAAAACGATGCGAGATAAAGAATGTCGTCTTGCTTGCAGTCAACTCGGCAAACCGCTTGTAAATATCATATTCAGCCTTGGCGTCTAAGGCGGCAGTCGGTTCATCTAAGATGAGGATCGGGGCATCACGCATAAACGCACGACTCAACGCCATCTTTTGCCATTCGCCACCAGACAAATCAACGCTGTTGTCAAAGGTTTTTCCCAACATGGTCTGATAGTGATTGGGCAATTTGTCGATCACGGACGCAGCTCCACCCTTTTCAGCCGCCTGTTTAACCCGTACTATATCATCAAACTGTGCTAATTGCCCAAACCCGATGTTTTCTAGCGCGGTTAACTCATAGCGGACAAAATCTTGGAAGATAACACCGATGTTGCGTTGCAGTTCGTCAACGGGATACGCACGCAGGTCACGTCCATTCAGCAAAATCTCGCCCTCAGTGGGATCATAGAACCGTGCCAATAGTTTGACCAACGTTGTTTTGCCCGCACCATTTTCGCCCACAACGGCGACGCTGGTCTCTGGCGGAATCGTAAACGAGACATTCTGGAGGATAGGACGGTCGGAGCCAGGATAGGAAAAGGTGACATTGCGAAATTCGATACCCTGATGCTCTATGCTTTGGCTAGATTGAGGCAGGCTTTTACGGGTGAGTGCGCCTTCAACTGCTTCTGGCTCTAAATCTAATAACTCAAAGAAGTTGCCAATGAAGAGACCGTGTTCATAAAACATCCCTATGTTCAGAAACAGCGAGCCAAGGCTTGAGCGCACACCCTCAACGGCTTGAATGGCAAGTGTGAGTTCACCAATGGTAATGCGCCCCAATACGGCTTGGATAATGGCAAAAACCCAGACAACGCCTGTGCCGATAGCCGATAAGATCAAATAGAAAATGCTTTTGCGTTCATAGTCAATCTCAACCTGTTTGGTGTCCTCAAAGTATGCTTGCCAAAATTGACGAAATCGTGCCAGAAATAGCTGTTGCAAGCCAAATAGACGAATCTCTTTGACCGCTTCGCGCGAGGTTAGCAGTGAAGCCAGATATTCAGCCATACGAATGGCTGGTGTATTGCGGTTGAGCAGTTGGAAAAAGTTCATCGCAAATTGGCTACTAACAACCAACTGTGGCAGAGAGACGGCCAGCATCAGAAACATCGCCAAAGGATGGAGTTGTGCCACCAACCCCAATGTCACAATGAGGGCAAACAGTTGCCCAACAAAGCTGGTTGTCAGCATCACGAGGTTGAGCATACGGGGTAAGTCATTTTGTGATCGACTCAGACGGTCATAGAAGGCTGGCGACTCAAAAAAGGCGATATCCAACTGTGACGCTTTTTCGAGCAACAGATAGTTGGCATGATGCAACACTTGAAACCGTAACAACGTTTCTACTGCCCCTGATATCCGTTCGCCCGCTTCTTTGAGGATCAATACCCCAATTAACATGCCAACAGGGAAAAACAGGACGGACCAGGCAACGGTACTGCCCGGCACATGGGATTGAATCGTAAGCAGTATCGTGTCAATGATGATTTGCGAGAGCCAGATCTGCGCCGGATTCGCCAATGCACTGATGATGGATGTCAGCATTGCCAGCAGCGTATACTGTGGACTTGCCGCCCAGATTAATCTCAGGACACGTGGATAGTATCCTGCCACCCGCCGTATTGTTTGCCAGTTTGCGGTCATATTCTCTGTCATATTCTCTGCCATATATGGTGTGTCTCCTGATTGAATAGATAATATGAAGAACTCATCCAGCTATATGGCAGGTTTGGCTTGCAGTGTGACCGAACAGGTTGTTTCAATTGCGGCAACTATGCTCACAAAAAAGGGTGATGAATTCAGTCAAGTTGACCCAATTCATCACCCTTTTCCTTTCAAACAACAGATAGCGAATCCCTACATAATGTAGACGCTGAATATCAGCAGTTTGCGTAAGTTGCCATTAACGGTTATTGCACTATGGCTCTAGTGATTGTCTTTTAATCAATGGCAAGTAGATCGTGCTAGGTTCAGCGGTTTGGGTAACAATCACAATCGCCTCCGATTCAGAACTGGCTTCAGGATTATCCTGCGAGGTTGCTTTGACAATGACCTCGTAGGCAGTGTTGGGTTGTGCATCGGCGGGTATTGTGATGTCGAAGACAACTTCCTGATTATCAAGTCCATCAATGGTGACCGATTCTGGCAATCCTGTTATAGTCCACCCGACAGGATAGGTTGGCTCTAAGGTGAAGGTATCTGTAGTTGGACTGGCATTGATAACCCTCAATGGAACTGATACGGTGCTACGGGGTGATGTCTCAATCGCTCTAGCATCAATGAGTGTTGAAACATTGCGTAGAATACGACCAGGCCCTGTGATTACATTCGCGCCAACAATGGCTTCTAATGGTGTTCCTTCATCCAGATAGATTGTATCCGCATAGATTTTGACTTGGCCTCCAGCCTCGAATATCTGCTCTGTATTGCCACGTAAATCGATACTCCCGCCCTTACCAACAGCCAATACAATGCTGTTTTCTGCGACAATCATCTTCTGATTCAGATTTCGGGCATCAATGTTCCATCCGTCACCGCCGAAGATTGCGATATCAGAACCAGAAATACGGGATTCATCAGACAAGTGGATAGAACCGGGATCAATCCGTACCCATCCAGCAGTACAAGCTGCCCCACCGGAAGAGGCTGTCCCACTTATACCAGCATTTTGTGTGCCGATTATAACTACATTTGGTCGCCCCATCAATGTTAGGTTTCCACCACATCCTGCATCTTGAGGATTACTTGTTGCGTCCGGATTACCGTTTCCTCCGTTGCCAGCTTGGAGTACGCCTTGATTGTATAGAAAACCGCCAGTTCTAAACCATTTTCCCCAAAAATCTCCATTACCACCATTTCCGCCGTGAGCGTCTATAGCGTTCCCTGTTGTGTTTCCTCCATTACCAGCACGAATAGTCCCTAAACGACTATTGGTATTATTTCTACGATTGATACTATTTCTACTGAAAATGTAAAATGATCCACCCTTACCACCACATCGGTCGCCATCACCACCATTACCAGCTTGGATTAAGCCATCATTCGTAAATCCATGCCCTGTTATTGATGGACCACCAGATAAGATTTTAATATCTCCTCCTGGACCACCACCACTGCCAATAGTTCCATCGCCACCATGTCCACTAGTGATGACGCCAGTATTTTCAAATCTTGTTGTTGCGGTAATGATTACATGACCACCACGACCACCATCAATACCATTTGTAGCGGACACCGTACCCGTATTCGTAAATTCAGAGGTTGTTATGATGTAATCTGTTCCTGCTATTCCATCTATACCATCACAAGCGGTTGTGTGTGACTGTAGTGACGAACTATTACGCTGTAATGACGGATTAACTATACCACTATGCATATTCCCCCTATTAACAAGGATTTCTGTGGTTGATATCTCCAGATTTTGACCAGGACTACTCGTAAGTTTTCCCTCATTTATTATTGCATTTACATTGATGGGCACAGATACATTGATCTCATAATCTTCTGGAATAAAAACGTTATCTGAAAGTGTAGGTACATGACCATTACTCCATATGGTCTCGTCACTCCATGCCCCTGATGCCACTGATTGAACGGTCGGAGTGAAGATAAAGGGTTCTGTAGGTATATTCATAATGAATGTATCTTGGCTCCACCCTACATCATTTTGCGCGTAAAGCTGGACTACGTGAGTTCCTGGATTTGTCCAAGAAATTGTAAAATTGTGTCTCAATCCATTTTGCGCCCATCTCCATTGATCCTCGGTGGAATTATACAACCAGTAGGAAATCTGTTCTGGTGTCGAATCCGGACCAACGGTAGCAGTAAATAAATATGAAGTGTTGATTTCGCCTGATGTGGGTCCACTTAGAGTTACCTCTGGTGGATGTGCTATCGTAATAACATGTGTTGTCGAAATCGTGCCGCCATCATTCGATACAGTCAGCGTAATTTCTTTACGGCCTATTGTCTCCCACATAAATCTTGCACCTGTATAATATTTTGACCAGACGCCGTTATCTGTCCAATCCCAATCCCATCCATCGGTACTATCACGCACAATCGTAATCGAATCTTGTTCGCTTGCTGACCAAACATAAGTGGTTGGCATGGAGATATTGGATGGGGCAATTCTCGCACTAAACCACGTCCATCTATTTAGGCCGCTCATATCTCGCCCCCGGAATGTAATATCTGTTGGTGGTTGGATTGTCTCAACTGTTGATGTGGCGGTAGGCGTATGCGTTGGCGTTGCTGTCGCCGTACTCGTCATTGTAGGCGTGTGGGTTGGCGTTGTCGTTGGTGTATTTGTATTAGTGGCAGTCGGCGTAGCTGTAGATGTCATTGTCGGCGTCATTGTCGGCGTCAACGTTGGTGATTCAGTTGCTGTTACCGTTGGTAGAGGTGTCATTGTCATAGAGGGAGTATGTGTCAACGTTGGCAACTTGGTCCAAGTAGGTGTGGGTGTCGATGTCGCCGTCGGTGTATGTGTATGCGTTGGCGTCGTAGTTGATGTATTTGTCAATGTTGCAATCGGTGTATCGGTTGGCACATCAGTCGGCGTATTTGTACTTGTTACACTCGCAGTTGGGGTAGGTGTAGTCGTTGCCGTATTGGTTGCCGTCGGCGTTGCCGTATCAGTTGGCACGTCTGTTGGCGTATTTGTATTCGTAGGGCTTGGTGTCGGTGTGTTCGTCGCAGTTGCCGTCGGTGTATGCGTTGGAATATTTGTATGAGTCGCAGTTGCCGTTGGGGTAGGAGTCGGTGTATGAGTTGCAGTCGCCGTAGGCGTATGTGTGGGCGTTGATGTGACAATATTAATTGTATGAGTGGTGCTAATAAACCCATGATTATTCGCAATCATCACCATGATTTCTTTTACACCACCTTGGCTCCATGTATATTCGACTGTATCTGTCAATCCACCAATATGTGTAATCGGTGACTGTTCATCGGCGCGCCAATCATGAACAATCGGTTCAGCGACTGTATCAGGACTGACCTGAGAGACAAAACTATATGTAGTATTGACTGTGCCAACCATCGGTCCACTAATTGTTGCACCCGTTGGTGCATTTTCAGGGGTAACTAATATACTGATAACGGGTTCCAGTGGTATCTTAGCATTGACAGGCGTTGATTGTCCAAGCCAAGTCGGCAAGACGAAGAATGATATGATAAAAAGTAGCCCAATAAGAAGCGGGCTACACCGCCGAATAGAAACGTGTTTGATAACACTGTTTTTACAGATTCTAGCCAGAGTGTTCATTTCATTTTTCCTTATTAATATGATTTTTATGATTCTGATGCTATTTGCTTTCAGTATGAAGACAATAATTTAGATTTGTGTATAAAATGATCTAATTTATAACTTACTCATAGGTCATACTGAGGCAATAGTGTTTGAGAAAGTAAAATTGGGTTTCAAGCCAGTTTTGTTTGAAGACTCCCCCGAAGTGATAAACGTTGTTTAGCTGACTATTCTGCCATTAACTATAAATATTAGCTGATAAGTTTTAAATATTTTTCTCATCGATATGAAATTAGAAGACAAAATAAAAAAGGGAGCTGTTTTAAAAAACTTCTCTTTGCCTCCTCCAGATCTCTTC
>JBCCFC010000142.1:0-15778 GCA_039029935.1 Chloroflexota bacterium | reverse complement strand
TTCGCTTAGGGCTTTTGCAAATCCAATCAAGTCAATATACATGTCTTCTTGATGATCAAGCCGATAGTCACCAGAGTCATAAATTTGTGTTTGCAAACGTATTTGGTGGATTTCTTGTTTCCGTTCATGAACATTGCCATCTTCAATGTAGGTATCCAAGGCTTTCCCAAGCGCATCTACTGTACTCGTCATCTCATCATACCATGTCATATCAAAGACAGAAATTGTAAAGGGATAGTCGTCCTCATCCAATGTGTCTGCATAATGTTTTGCCGTTTTCTCTGCATACTCTTTAGGTATTCCCGACTCTCCAGCTATCGCACGATATTGATCATATGCAAAAATTCCCCACCCTGTATTGGGAGAGGCGATGACATAATCAGCCAAACCGTCCACAATCGAGGTGTTTTCAAGCAAGCCAAAGGAACAGCCGTCAAAATGAACCACGTCAAGATGACGTTCTTCTGTACTCGCTGACTGAATGGCTTCTCGAATCTCGCTAGGCGAAAGTAGAGATATGTTTGGGTCTATATTGCTTGAAAGATCAGGTCCCAACCCTTTGACGCCATTGGCGTGCCCCAGAATTGAGAGGACATAGTAGCCGCTATGGGGGTATGCATCAAATCCCCATTCAAGAAAACTCTTTAATGTCTCCCCGTCATCCATACGCAGTTCACCCATTGGTTGGACACCCCACTCACCGAACTCACTCAATGTATAGTATGCTGCGTCACCAATCTCTGGACCATCCAATAAGACCACGACATTTACATTTGACATTGGCACACCCTGTAGTTGTTGAAGCCGACTTAACATACTATTGTTGAAATGATCACCTAGATAAAGATACAGGTCACTATCTCCAAAGGCGTAAATTAGAAGAGTGCGTTCTATACCAAGCGAGGGCAGCAGCGTTGGTGTCGGCGTAATCGTAGGCTCAGAGGTGAATGTCGGGATCGATGTTGCAGTCGAGGTCGGGGTAGACGTGGGGACGGGTGTCGATGTTGGGATTGGGCTAGCAGTAGATGTTGTTGTCGGGGTCGATGATGTTGTCGGGGTCGATGTCGGAGCGGGGGTATTGGGGGTGGAGTTTGGATCTGGGGTCCAATGGATGTCTTTGCTAAAACGAGTCCAGACATGATTTTTTTGATGTTCATGTGCAAATGTATAACTACGCATTCGTATATAAAAAACAGTATTAGGCAATACTTCTGTTACAATGTGAGTATTGTCAATATCAGGTTTATCAACCTGTGCGTGTAGCTCATCTGTGACATAGATTTCATAGTGACCTTCTTCCCCTGCAAATAATTCTGAAAACCAGGAAAGTCGAAAACTGTGGTCAACAGAGTAAGCAATGTCTAAATTACGTGGGGGAACAGTTTGTGTATCTGCCCATGCAGAGGACATACTGTCAAAAAACTGCACCAGACTTGCATTCGTATCTTCTGGATCAATACAATTGTAGTCAAGTGATAGATTGGTTAGTCCTGTTAATTCGCTTATCGTAACGGGCAAGTATTGAATACTTTGTTCTTGTGTACGAGATGTATGGCCCATACCCACGCCTGTATCAAGTTGATAGCCACAATGGAGCAGGTTGCCATTGAGTTCAAGTTCCTCTAGCTGATTCAGATTCCCTAAGTGTGATGGGACCCCTTCACCACGTAGTTTGTTATGCCCTAGATATAGCTGTTGTAGACTTGTCAAATTCCCAATAGTATCGGGGACATTTTCTAGCATATTATCGGTCAAGTCAAGAGTTTGTAGTGCTGTCAGCGTATCAATCTCTTGGGGGATGAACTCAATCTGGTTGCCACGCAAGATGAGCGATTCTAATTCGGTGAGTTCCAGAACTTCCGTCATATCGGTTAGCTGATTGTTGCTGAGATTGAGTGTTTTTAAATTCCACAATGAGCCAATGGCATCCGGTAGTGTACTCAACTGATTGGCTGAGATATGTACCGTCCGCAAGAGCTGGAGGTTATTCATGGTCGTTGGCAAATCTGTGAGTTTGTTCTGACTTAAATCAAGAACCTTAAGATTGCCGTGGTACTCGATATCATCGCTGAGAGTCATTAATTGTGTATTGTTGAGCCCCAGATATTCCAGATTGACAAGCGGTTTAATTTCAGGGGGCAATATCTTCAATGGATTTCTGCTCAGGTCTAATGTGATTACACTGGTCATGTTACCAATTTCTGCGGGGATGCTAGGCAACCCAGTATTACTTACATCCAGTAATTGAAGCGTTGTTAATTGCGTGATATCAATGGGAAAAGTTTCGAACGGGTTTCCACTCACCCCCAATTCTTCTAATGATTGCAGATTAGCAATGGTTTCAGGCAGTTGTTTGAGCAGATTTTCATCAAGATACAATTTTTTAAGCTCAGTCATTGTCTCAACCGAGGCGGGAATGCTGCTCAATTGATTTGATGCCAACGAAAGCGATGTTAATTGGTTCAGATTGGCGAGGTCGAACGGAAGCGTTTTGAAGGAATTATTGCCTAAATCTAACTCAGTCAGATTTGTGAGGTTGCCCAGTTCGGATGGTATCTCTGTGAGCTGATTTGAGCGCAGACGAAGCTGCGTCAGATTGATTAAATTACCTATTGTAGGTGGAATTTGGGTTAAGTTATTGTTATGCAGCCACAGTTCGGTTACATTGGTCAAGTTACCCAGCCCATCGGGGATGATTTTCAGTTTGTTGTTATTAAGATAGAGCATTTGTAAAGCTTGTAAATTACCCAATTCGCCGGGGACAGAGCTGATTTCATTACGACCCAACTCCAGTCGTTCTAATTTTGCCAGATTGCCAATTTCTGGTCGCAACCCCGTGAGCCGATTGTTGGAGAGGGAAAGTATCACAAGCTGCGACAGAACACCAATTTCTGATGGCAACTTGCCCCGCAGTCCTCTATTTGAAAGCTCAAGCTCAACCACAGATTTTGGTTGCTCGTCATTACACGTAACACCTACCCATTCACAAGGCGTTTGTGTCTGCAACCAATTCATTTGGTCATCCCAAGATTTTGCACCTCCTGTCTTTTGATAAATCTTCACCAATGCTTCACACTCCGTTTGTACAATGCCACTGGCGGTTGTACAATCAAACGATGTCTCCGCGAATTGATCATACATAATTGCCATCAATTGTGGTATGTATGGTATAATTGACAACTATACCATACATACCACAGATAATAATAATCACAAGTAGGCGGACTCGCGTACTGAAACCCATCATTGCGTATCTGCTTGCTCCCCGTAAAATGAACATGACTCTAGTTTATTGATGATGTGGTGTGTTGGCTGTCTGGATGGGTATGCATTCCCCTGACAGCCCCACTACATATAAACCAGAATTTGCAGCGTTTTCCCCAAGTAATCTTACTGTAAGGTACAGATACGCATTCAAAATCGCTATTTAGACCCCGTGAAAATCAGAAAATTAACAGGAAGGCAGGAAGGAAAGGAAGGGCGAAAGTGGCATGGATATCCTTGTCCGTGTCCGACGCATTACGGGCAAGGATGCCCATGCCACTTTCTCCATCCGCGTTCATCCGCGCTCGTCCGCGTCCAGCATCTTAACGACTCACCACTGGCAAATATACGTCAAAGGGTAGCTTCGTGTCCACCTCAACGACAAAGGGAGCGGAGGATAAGCCGTCGTTGTCCGTTGCCTGCACGACCACACGATAGATGCCTTTTTCATGGAAACCATTGTGATGGCCTGTGAAGGTGTAGCGACCTGCTTCGCGTGATGCAACGAATTCAAGCGAGATTTCCGGCATGACTGACTCCAGTGCTGTCATGTTGCCTGTGCTTTCAGGGGATGTGTAGCTGGGTGGATAGACGACGGCACTCACATTGCTGACGCCCTTGTTATCACGCACCATAACTTGCAGCGTTCCTCGCCCAAGCGTCACATCAACAGGCTCGACCGCAGCGATGTAGGGCGGCCAAGGTCGGTTCTCTGGGGCTAGGCTTGGCAGTGTCATATGGTCAAAATCACGTCCTGCGGCCACCACAACATCCTTATATTCATTCGCCAAATCGTTGTTATCGCCATTCATCCACGGGTTTTGCTCGGGGACAATATCCTGTGCATACTGTTTTGCCTCATCATAGGCGGCGAGCAGATGGGCACCGCGTTGCAGATGTGTAACCAGCGCATGGGTGAACAGAATCGTGCCATCCCAGGCATAGGCGTCCGTCTCCTTGTCTGATGAGGTGATAATGAGTCGCTCCGGTCCAACGATAGTGCCACCCTCATCGTCGATAAAACTGCCCGCCTGACACGCTTCGATGATAACGTTCGTCTTCAGTCCTGGAACCGCTGTCTCCAATTCCGTCAACCATGCATCCAAGTCACTTGCGCTGAGAAGTTCCTCGTTCATGCCATCGACATAGACGGTATCCTCGCCACCATGATCGATGAGATAGATGTTGAGCATGTTGGTTTCTGAAACGCGTGCTTTGGCCCATTGGGTGACACCCCAACGTAAATTGGCAATCGTGGCCTCACGGTCATGCTCAGGCAGCGTTGAGTCGGTGGACAGGAAGAGAATATCATCGGCCACCACGCCTTTGTCTTGGAAGAGTTGATAGACTTCTTGAGCAGTGCGGTCGATTACATCCTGTAGCGGGTCTTCATGCTGATACCGTCCGGCCACAATGATGACCGCACCTGTGGGTTGTTGCACGGCCAGTTGACGCACTGATAGCTTATACGCAACCTCGTCGCCATAGATGTCGGGGTTGACATTGCTCACATCAAGATAGAACTGCTCACCTGCTTCGGCGTCCACTTCGAGGCGCGCTCCGGCTGTAAAGGGTTCATCCCATTCATCAATGGCATTGCGTGTGCGACAGTCATCATGTAAGCCAACCTGAACATCTGCATCTGAGCCACCGGGGACCGTGATGTCGATGATAAAACGGCCTGCTATTCTGGCGGTGAAGGTTGTCCAGTCTGTGTCACCCTCGGCATGAAAACTATGGGTATGCATCAAGCCGTTGGGGGTGATGGGCCGCGAGGCGTCACAGGTGTCATTGGGTTCATGTGACTCACCATCATCATCACGTGTGGGCAATGGCGTTAGAGATGGCGTTAGAGATGGTGTTTGTGTCGGTGTCACAGTCGCATTTGTTGTAGGGGTATGGGTGGGCGTATGAGTCGGTGTCTCCGTCACTGTTCTTGAGGGCGCATCGGTTGGTCTCGCAGTCACCATTGGCGAGGCCGTAGGCGTCGACGTAGGTGTTGGTGAGACAATAACAATGATGATGTTTGTTGGTGTCGGGGTACTTGTCGAGTCCTGACCATCAACAATTTCTGCATCGATTGCTGTGGGGGATGGTGTATGTGTAAACGTTGCGGTTGGCGTACTCGTGGGCGAAGGGGTGTGCGTCGCTTCATCCACAACGGTTGGCGTGTCAGTCGGGGTTGATGTCGTCAGGACAGGCGTCACTGTGGCCGTTGCCGTCACGGTTGATGAGGCCGTTGATGTTGGCAAGGGCGTCAGTGTACTCGTCATTGTGCCTGTTGGGGATGGCGTCAATGTGACCGCCGCTGTCATTGTATTGGTGGGGGTTGACGAGGGGGATGGGGTTTGTGTCACGGTACTGGTTGGCGATGGGGTATGGCTTGCCGTCGCAGTTGATGTACTCGTCGCCGTATCTGTTGCCGTCGCCGTAGGCGTTGGGGTTTCAGTTGGGGTATTGGTGACAGACGCGGTAGGACTAGCTGTCGCAGTCGCGGACGGCGTGGAGGTTGGCGTACTCGTCGGCGTATCAGTCGGCGTTGGTGTATCCGTGACGGTAGGTGTGGCAGCAGGGGTTGGCGTTGGGGCTGAAGCCACTGCTTCAACTGCTACACTGTGTGTACTGACAAGTTCGTTGTTATTATCATTATGCGCAGGGGTCTTGGTATAGATACGAATGGTATAGCGTGTATCAGGTATAAGCCCTGTCAGTGTATGGCTATTGTTCGTAGTATTGGTTACGGTTGCACGCAGGGTAAACGCACCATCGACTGTGGCGACCTCAATGTTATAGGTACTGATACTATGCTGAAAAGCCGTAGCCGTCCATGTTAACGTAACCTGACCTGCATCTGTGGCGATGACTTCTAGGTCAGCAGGGGCAACGGTTTGCGTATTCTGCCAATCGCCGTCTTTGGCAGAGACAAATGTGTGTAATGCACTGTCACGGATGGTCATCTTGTTGAAACTGACATCGAGCGTTGTCAACTTTGTTAGCTGCATAATCTCGGATGGCAACGTGCTGACCCGATTGCCCTTGAGTGATAGCGTTTCCAGATTGCTCAGTCGGTTGATTCCAGCGGGAATGAACTCAATCGCATTGTGATCGACAATGAGCGCAGTTAACCCACTGGCGTTCAAAACTTTTTCAGAGATTTCTGTCATCCCTGTACGGCTTAAGTCCAACGTTTTCAACGCAGGTGGTGGTTGTATCTCTGCCGGATTCTCGATAGGGTTGTTGTCAAAGAGCAATTCCTCCAGCTTGGGTAACTCACTGAGCGATGGGGGCAGCGTGGTTAGCTGATTCTGACTGATTTGCAGGAGCGTGAGTTGGTCGAGGTTGCCCAGCTCAGAAGGAAGTTCGGTCAGTCGATTCTGTTGTAACTGCAACTCTTGCAACAGGCTGAGTTGTCCTAGCTGTGGCGGGAGGCTACTCAGGCCGTTATTGTCGAGTAAAAGCTGAGTCAGTTTATCCAAATTCCCAATTTGTGGGGGGAGATTTTCATCCGACAGATTGGTATCGCCGACATCAAGTAGTTGCAAATGGAGCAGATTGCCGATGTCAGGGGGTAGCCCGGTGAACTGACTGATAGACCGTTGGGTACGCGTTAATGCTGCTGCGCCTAACTGGTTGCCCCGTAATGCTAGCTCTTTCAACTGTGTGAGGGATCCAATCTCCGCAGGCAACCCACCTGTCAGTCCATAGCCATTGCCGTTGTTGCTCAGATCGAGTTTGGTGACACGTCCTCCTTCACAGGTCACACCCATCCAACCACAGGGCGTTGTCGTTTCCAGCCATTGATTGGCGGTCATTGTCCAGCCGGGGCCATTGGTGCTATCGTAAATCGACACCAGCGCGTCACATTCTGCCTGGGGAATTTCGCTCACAGCATCACAAAAACGCAGGGGAATCTCAATAACCTCACTCGCTTCGCTCCACAGTTCATTTTGTTGTGTACCGTGATCGGGGGTATGAGTGCGGATTTTAATCTGGTAGGTTGTACCGCGCGTCAGCCCTGTCAAGATATGGCTGTTGACCTGTTTGCTGTCAGTCTGCACTGTTGTCTCTGTCGTAAAATTGCTATCACTAATCGCAATTTCATAGAATCCATTGTGAAGGGTATACACGATGGGGTTCCATGAAACTTGAATGCTATCTTTTGAAAGCACGGTGGCACTCAGATTTGTGGGTGGGACAGTCTGTGTGTCTCGCCAATCACTATCCATCACATCAATACAAGCAGGCAGGGTTTCATCTTCGGTGATGCGATTATACTTTAGCTGGAGTGCAAGGTGGCTGGGTAGATTGCATAACTCAGATGGTAGGGATTCCAACTGATTATAGGGCAACCGTAGCGTTGTGAGACTCGACATGTTCCCAATCGTACTCGGCATACTACTCAGGCGGTTGGCGTCAAGGTAGAGCGCAAACAGATTGGTCAGGTTGCCAATGGCTGCTGGGATTGCGATAAGTTGGTTGTAATCCAATGTCAAGAACGATAGATTACTTAACTGCCCAATCTCGTCCGGTAGCTGTTGTATTTGATTATGATCCAAATATAGGTCTGCTAGACTGGTAAGTTGACCAATCTCAGCCGGAATACTTGTTAGCTGATTATTTTGAAATTCAAGCGCAGTCACGGCTGTCAGAGTCCCCAGTGTAGCAGGTAAATCACCAACAAGATTATTATTGATCAACCGTAGTCGTACCACGCGTCCATTACTACAATGGACACCATGCCATAAGCAAGGCTCAGTGTTTGTATTCCAGCCCGTCTTATTGCTCCATGTAGCACCGCCTGTACTGTCAAAAATATCCAACAGTGCCTCACAGTCACTGGATGGAATCTGGGTGACGTTGTTGCAGTCGGTTGCGGTCGGCACTTGAACAGGCTCCATGTCAGTGGCTTCTGGATGCGCCGCCAAAACTGGGGTAGCGAGGGGCAACCCCAGTTGATACCCCCATAAACTAAACATAATCATAATGACAATTGAGTGTAATGTTGTCCTTCGGTGTGTCATTTGAGTTATATCGCTCCTTCTCGGAAAATTTAACGACTGACGACAGGTAGATAGACCTGCCAAGGCGAACTGCGCTCCAGCGTAAAGGTCACGGGCTGTGCATACAGATCGTCCCAGTCTTTGGCATAAACGACGATCTGGTAGAGACCGCCCTGTGTGAAATTGGTGTAATGGCCTTCATAGATATGTGTACCCAATTCTGGTCTGTGGGTCAACGTCACGCGTGTCAGGTCCTGCTGTGTGTTGAACTCACCATCGCCGGTGGGTGGTATATAGTCGGGTGGGTAAACAACGGCCCAGACATCGGCCACGGCTTCGTCATCACGCACTTCCACACGGAACAGTCCTTCGGGGTTTTGCGCAGGAATGGATTGCCCCGTCACAAGTTCAGCCTCGGTGGTGAGTTCACGGTTGATGATGTAGGGCGGCCATTTGATGACGCCATGATGATTGGGGGTCACATGGGCGGCACGGAATGAGCCTTGATACTCAAAACCACGCTCGGCTGCGGCAAAGACATCATTCGGTTCGGTGGGCATACCGTTACCATCGCCATCCAACCAAGGCAACTGGTTAGGGTTGATGTGTTCAAGATAGGCGCGGGTATGGTAGAACGCTGACGCCAGATGGTCGCCCATATAGAGACGGGTCACAAAGGCATCGGTAAACTGGATGCCTGTATCCGAGGCATAGGCATCAGCATCGATGTCACTTGACGTGATGATCAGGCGATTTTCCTTACCGATGCTCCCTCCCTGCGGGTCGATAAAGCTGCCCGCAGCACAGGCTTCGACCACGACATTGACCACGAGTTCCGGAACCTCCGCTTCAAGTTGACCTAACCACTGGTTGAGGTAGTTACTGTGTAGCGTTTCACCGTTGAGTTCATCCACATAGAGCCTATCCTGCCCACCGTGATCAATCAGATACAGGGTGAGTGCCTGGGTTGCACTGACGCGATCTTTGGCCCACGTCGTGATGCCATAACGCAGGTTGGCAATCGTGGCCTCACGGTCATGACCGGGTAGCTCGGAGTTGGTCGAAAGAAACAGGATATCGTCCTCACTGACGCCCTTGTTGTGGAAGAGTCGATATACTTTTTGGGCGGTCTGGTTGATATTGACCTGCAAGGGATCATCCAGCCGCAGCCGACCCGCAAGAATAATCACCGCACCTGTGGGTTGCTCGTCGGGCAAGCGTCGCACCGAGATATGATAGCTGGTAGCGCCCAGCGGGTTTGCATCAACGGTGTTGGCGAGACGAAGATAAAACTGTTCACCTGCTGATGCCCGAATGTCTACTCTAGCCCCAGGCGCAAAGGGTTCATCCCATTCACCTTGCTGGTGTTGTCCTCTGGTAGCCATATTCATCTGTGTGACTTCACCGCCAATCAACGAGTTACCACACCCCACACCATAGAGGATATCGACATCAGCCTGCGAACGGCTGGGGATTCCCACAACCACACGATAGATACCCGTCTCATGCGCACGGAACGTAATCCAATCGGCATCAATCCCTTGACGAGCAATACCATTCCCTGCTGTGACGGGTTCAAACGAATGGAGTTGATGAATGCCATCTGTCTCGATGGGGGATGCCTCACGACAGATATCGTTGGGTTCATAGGCATCCCCCACTGAACCACTGGCGGGGTCAATCGTTGGCCGCGTCGGGATAATCGTGGGTGTCACCATCATCGTGGCGGATGAGGTTGGGGATGGTGTGTTGGTTGGGGCGACAGCGATAACCTGTGTGGGTTTCATCACAGTTGTCGGGGCATCTGTCTGGGTAGCAGTCGGTGTAGATGTGAGGGGCGGCGTCATGGTGATATCCACCGACAAGTTCGGTTGTGTCGTCGGGGTTGGGGTTGATGTATGTGTAACAGTACTGGTAGCCGTACTGGTTGGTGTATTCGTTGGCATACGGGTTGGCATTGCCATCAGTGTATGGGTGGGGGACGGGGCAGGGGATAGGGTTGATGTGGGGGTGGGCGTCGGCGTGGGCGTCGCTGTTGATGTCGCCGTTGATGTCGCTGTCGGTGTCGCAGAGGTCGTTGGTGTCATCGTTGGTGTCATCGTTGGCGTCACTGTCGGCGTTGGGGTTGGAGTTGATGTTGGAGTTGATGTTGGAGTTGATGTTGGTGTTGATGTGGCGGTCGCAGTCATTGTTGGCGTCATCGTCTCTGTCGTCGTCGGCGCAGCAGTCGGCGTCAGGGTCGCGGTTGCCGTCGATGTCGGTGGCATGACGGGTATACGCTCGGTGACTTCGACCGTGATGCGCTGCTGGATGATAGCAGTATTGGTCGTAACAGTTGCCGTAATCGTGGCCATGCCTAACATGCCCTGTGGCGAAAAGAGCGCGGAGGCATTGCCTGCTGCATCCGTAGTATCAGAGGGCGTGATTGTCCCCAAAGATGTTGCAAATGACATGCTTTGTCCACTGATAGGGTTCCCATGTGCATCCTCAACCCGCACCGTCACCACACTTTGGTCTTGGCTATCGCTCGTCGGGTCGATGGCAAGACTTGTGGGGTTGGCAGTAAGATTGAGCGTGGCCGCGTCGCCCACCACAACATTGATGGTGACTGTCCCCGTGACAGTCTCAGTGACACTACCCGCGCCATTGCCGCCCACCACTGTCACTGCTTTGTTCCCCACAGTTGTCCACTGATAACTGGTTGTGTTGCTGAGACCATCGGTCTGCACAAGTACATTTTGCTCAGTGGCACTCCATGTATAAGTGATGGGTGTCGAGGCGGTTGTGGGTGATATGGTTGCCGTGATGGTTGTCTCTGCGCCAGCAACAACCGTCCCTGGGCTTGTGAGCGTCAACACACTGGGGACGTTTGCCATCACATTTACAGAAATTTGTTCGTTCACGCCATCAGCACTAATAGCCACTGACGCTGTTCCTGTCTGCGTTCCCGCCGTCAATTGCACTTCAGCGCGTCCCGATATAGTGGTGATTTCAGACGGGATTGCGCCCAATGTACTGGCAAGGGTTATGGTTACAGGTTCGCTCATCACCGCTCCCCATTGGTCCAAGATTGTGATCTTAAGAGTTTGGGATTGGTTGACCATTTGGCTGGATTGGGCAATGACCTCTATGGACGTGGCGCGGGGTTTTTGAACGCTAATGCGAAACGTGCTGAGGACACGGTTGCCCGATGGGTCCACGGCTTGGATGGTGACATCGGTTTCGGCCTCGGTGTCAGATGTGGGGTTGATATCCAGATTGCCCTCGGCATCAATCGAGACAGCAATGGCCGGGTCCGCGTTGATAAAGATGGAATAGGTCAGCGCGCTCACGGGCAGGGTTACATGGCTGGCAAAGTCATTCAGATTAAAGGCATTGTCACGCGTTGTGTTCCAGATCAGGACCTGATCGGTCAGGCCACCCAAAGTCAAGGGACTGTCAAATTGACTGGCGACCAAGGCTGGTGTTTGAAATGCCTGCATTTTGCGGTCCGAGACAATGGGGTTGTCGATATCATAAAAGTTAATCGCATCCAATAGGTAGACACCATCAACGCCATTGCTGCGGATAGGTACGCTGTCATAGACCAACGAGAGCGTGTGGATGCCTTGGGCGAGCGAGAGATTTCCGGTTGATGTCCATTGCAACGCAGTTAAATTTTTGTCCAGCAGCCGCGCATTGAGGTTATAGACGCCATCCACCAACACCTCCACATCCACCGAGATGGTTAAATTTTCATAGAGTCCATCACCATCGGTGTCATTGGCCTGTTCGCGGTAGTTGCCCACAATGCGAAAATCGTTCTCAATGCTCTCTGTGCCTGTTGTGAAAAGCCACTCACGCACATTTTGCTGCGCCTGTCTGGATCGGGTCTGTTTGGACTGGGGCTGTTTGGATCGTGCGGCGATTGGCAGGGTGATGCCATCATAGTTCACACGCAGGGTATAGGTCGTCATCGGGTTCAGCGTGGCTGCGGGGATAAACAGCACAGCATGGGTATCGGCGCGATAGGTGAGTGTGCCATCCACAGACACCCCATTTGCATCCACAACCTGGATATTCTCAGCAGTCACAGTGCCGACCTCAATCGCCTTGTCAAATTCCAACTGTATCAGCGAATTAAGGGCAACCGCCAACGCATCCTCTTGGGGGTAGGTTTTATAAATCACAGGCGGTGTTATATCGGATTCGGTCGTAAACGGCTGTTCATGGGTAGCACCCAACGTGTTGCCATCGGTATCGGCCAAGGTGCTATCCAGACGGATGGTATAGGTTGTGTCAAAGCGCAATGGACTATCGGCTGTCAATGAGGCGATGCGACTAAAGAGTTGATAAGTCAGTGTTCCGGCCACTCGTGTACCAGTATCATCCAGCAGTTCTAGGGTATCGGTGGTCAAGGTCGATTTATCTAGCTGGCTGATAAAGCGCACATCAACACGTGTATCCACATCCACATCGGTCGCATTCTCCGCAGGCAGCACACCCCAAACGGCCAAGTTGTTGACAATAGTGACTGTGCGCGTCACATAGCTGGTATCAAAACCATCGGTCGCCATCACGCGCATCAACATAGCTTCATTGGACTGCATAAACGTCGTGTCAAAGGCGGCACTGGTGTCCGGGGTCAGGCTGTTGATGGGAGTCCACGATGCGGCTTGGTCGTTGCTATATTGCAGTTGATAGGTAAGCGCATCGCCATCAAGGTCACTTCCGGTCCATGACAAGGTGACACTGCCCTGTAAATTGTCACCATCATTGAGTGTATCAAAATCAACTAATGGGGGATTGAGGCTGCGTGTGCGCACAAAGACCTCTGTGCCGTCGCACGTGATGTGAAGCGTTTGGGCATTGTCATCCCAAAGGATACTGGTTGTGAAAAAAGGGAAGCCATTGTTGCTGGCCGCCCGTTGGCTCAGGGGCGTGACGTGGCTACTGGCAAGAACCGTCCCCAATCCATCGCGTAAATCCACGACACACGGACCAGTTGTGTCCGGGGGACTGTTGGGAACCTCCTGTAAAAAGACCGAGGAAAGGGTGGTTGTTTCTGTGACGGTCTTGGTATCGGTGAAGATCAGCCCTGATACTATCAGATAGCCCGTGTTGCTGAGAACCGTTCGCGATTGCAAAGGGATAGCTCGCTGGCGCACGGTACTCATATGGATAGCCTGTACTAATTGCGCATAATGGTCCTTACCGATCCATAATGTCTCAGGCGCAGGGTGGGTATCATCCATCAGCGAATTGACCACAGGGATTTCCCGCACCGAGCGATTGGTCTTGGTGCGCACTTGGAAGCCATCAATATTACTGGTATCATTTGAATCGCTCAGTCCATAAAAGTGCGCAATTTCGTGTGTCACCATGCCATAGTCAACCTGGCTCCCCGAAAAAAGAATCAGTATATTCTCAAAGCGCAGGGTATCCGCGCCAGGCAGGACACTGGCCGGGACTGTCACCACCACAGGCGTCTGGTCGCCAAAGAGCGTCATCACCTGCATAGCGATACAGTCCAGTTCGAGCATGACAGGAGTTGACGAGCCAAAACAGCGCACAATCTGCTCATTCGGTGCATCGGGCGAGAGCCCCAAACGGCGATAGCCCACACTCTGCGGTCCTTTGTCATCATATTGCATCTCGACAATCGGGAAGAGGTCGGTGGTCAACTGCGCACTCTTCATCAACAACGCACTGGCATTGGCTTGGTCGGAGGCGGGCACACCGCTTTCCCATTCGCCATCGGCCACCATAAGGTGGGGGATCATCAGGGAGGGGGCAGGGTTGATACTGGGTAGTGTTAGGGATTGTTGGGTGCTGACAGGAATTGTATTCTTTTGGGGATAGGGAACAACCTCGACGGTATAGTCAAAGCTGGCACTGGGGGTATGGTCAAGGTTGATGGTATTGGCAGCGGTTTCGATTTCGGCGGCAGAATAGAGGTCAGGGCGTTTGACGGTATGACGCTCGGTGATGGTGTTACCGTCAATCGTCAGAGTGACATCCATCTCCATCTCCTTTACCTGATCACCCGCAAAGACATCGACATGTTGCAGCCATAACACGGCAATCCGCGCGATGGCTGGCTTGTTGGGAATTATGGTGGCATTGCGCACGGTTTGATACACACCAATGTCGATGGCATCACAGGAGGTTGCGCCCGCAGGACAGTGTGAGCCGCTGCCACTGTTAAAGCTATCACTGTTAAAGCTATCCGTGCGGCCCAAATCGGGGACAGTCCAGAAATACCACTGCACATCATCGCCAAGTACAGCCCCGCCTCCACTTTTGACACCGGACGCACCGCTCTTCACGGTCACGCGGTGACGTACACCATCCTTCAAATCGGCATTGGGGATGAGTTGTACGGTGTTTGCTGACTGCTGTTGAAATGTACCCGTAACCTGTTGCCAGTTGCCTGCTTGGTTACGATATTCCAGCAGAACCGTGCTGCTGTTCACGGAATTGGGTGCATAGTCGCTGGAAAACTGAATCGTCAACCCTACGTTGTCTTTGTGAAAGTCACGGTTCTCCTCATTGGGCTGGGGGCTGTGGCCCACCACCTGAAACCCGACCTTGGCGCGCACTTCAACAAAGCCCACACCCACACACCAGCAGCCTGTCCCCGGTGCATCTGTATCAATAAAAATGGAATTGCTGCCAGAAACAACCTGTGAACTATTCAACGACCACAGATTGGTACTCCATGAATTATTGGCACCTTCTAAGATGCCAAGTAAATGCCCATTCAGCCGCATTGGGTCAACCTCGGGGCCACCTGGACAGGAATTATCCAGGTCTTCAAAGTCGACATCCCAATTGGTCATGGTATAGGAGATATCGGACAGATTGAAAGGCGATTCTGAAATCTCAAGGGTATAGCGATGGTCATCAAACAGACACGCAGACTGGATTTCCTTACGCCAGACCGTGTAGCCATCGGATGTCGTTTCGATGATTGTGTCAGTGCTGGTATTGAGTTCTCGGCTGCTCCGTTCCTGAACCGCAGGTGACGGCCTGGCATCCTGTGCATAGATAGGGGCTGCGGGTAGATGCAGGATGACGGCAGAGAATAGGGCCGAGCACATGACCAGCATTGCCAATCGCAAGCGAATATAGATGTACACGTTACATACTCGTTTCTGTTTTTCAATCGTCTTGTCAACATATAAATGATGAATCATGGTATCTTGCTCCTTGGGTTCTACAATACGCGACGCCTTGTGTGAGCGTATTTTTGTCGCGCTGTACTTATGTATAAACCCGCTTTTGAACCAAATTCCCCAAAAAAGTTTGTTCATTATTTATGTCATTTGGCTATCTGCGACTACAACAGATAGCTAATCTGTTTTACTGCCTACTGGCCTGTATCGCAGATTGGTTATCTGCGTCGGCAACAGATAGCCAATCTGTTTTACTGTGGACTTTAATGCACCACTGGCCTGTATCGCAGATTGATTATCTGCGTCGGCAACAGATAGCCAATCTGTTTTACTGTGGACCTCGATGCGCCACTGGCC
>JBCCFC010000141.1:0-15863 GCA_039029935.1 Chloroflexota bacterium | reverse complement strand
TAGATTGAAGTTGAGAACAGTAAGGATGTCGGTGATGAAGAGTGGCTGATGGATCAGGTGCATCCAGCAAAGATTGTCTATAAGCAGAAGTTTGCCAGGCCTCAGCCTCCTGGTGGCCGTCGCCGTGCCGCCAAGTGAGCCTGGTCTACAGACCTACCGAATACAGACTTACCGAATACCAACTATCGCGGTCTCGACAACATCCGCCCCAATGGACGCCCACCCACCAAATGCATGTGAATGTGGAAAACCTCTTGATTCCCATGATGATTACAGTTAATCATCAGCCGATAGCCATCTGCGGCAATGCCTTCATCTTTGGCGATTTTTGCGGCAACGGTCAACATACGTCCCATCGCCGGCTCATCTTCCTCCGTGACATCGTTGACTGTTGGGATGTGCTTGTTGGGCACAATCAATACATGAGTAGGGGCTTGTGGATTGATATCACGAAACGCCGTCACCAGATCATCTTGATAGACAATATCTGATGGAATTTCACGGCGAATGATCTTACTAAAAATCGTTTCTTCCATAGTTCACCTCCTGATTTAACCGCAAAGAGCGCGGCGTACGCAGAGAGAAAAGTAAAGAGTAAACACGACAAGAAGAACAGTACATCTTTCCTATCATCCTGTCACCCTGTCACGCTGTCACGCTGTCACCCTGTCTCCCTGTCACCCTGTCTCCCTGTCACCCTGTCTCTCCTTTCCCCTCTATGTCCTCCGCGCTCTCTGCGGTAAATTATGCTTCTACGAAAAAAGAGCAAGAGCGGATTAAACTCCACACCTTGCTCTTGCATTTTTATGCTATATAGGCGCATTGCCTAAAATCCAAATGGGTTATGGCATATTCAATGTCAGGCTCACTTCTGTTGTCTGAATGGCGGGCAAAATGCCTTCAATCATGGACATGATTTCATCCATGCTCATGCCTGCCATGGCATCATCCAACATGCCTGTGCTGGCGGCGAGGTTCAGAACATGCAGAATTTCGCCGTTGGCCCATGAAATATGTGGCAACACTTTGTCGTTGATGACAATGAAAATGCCCTGTTGGTTGGTTGAAAGACCAATGCTGTCTACGCCAGAGCCACTCAGTTCGTTGAGCATTTCTGGTGGAAGGTTGAGAACCTCGGTTGGTACACCCATTGCCGATAGATCGTCCGCAGACAGTCCGGCCAATTCCCAGTTGCCTTCAGAATCATAATTCACATCAATATGGAATTGTGGAGGCTCACCAATGTCGGCCAAGAAAGATGCCTGTGCTGCACGTGAAATGGCCGCCGCAGTTTCGTCCCCTGTGACAACCTGTGGAATCAGCTCAACACCATCAGGAACAGGGATACGAATGACTGCACCTAAGCCAATGTTCTGCACCAATGGTAGTACATTATCGAGCATTGCAACACCCGCACCCAGCATGTCTAGCGTTTCTGCGGTTGTAATTAATGCGTCTCCATCCCATGCCAATGATGGAATTGGCTCGCCATTGACCAAAATCATGATACCGCTAGGTGTATTTTCAACCTGCAAGTGTTGGATATTGGCATCCATCATCATCTGGACCATATCTGGCTCTAACGAAAAGGCTGACATGTCCATGCCACCCGCCAATGCGCTGAGTTCACCCATTGACATGCCACCCACGCTCATCTGGCCTTCGCTGTCCAGATCAAGCACAATTGCAGGCAAATCAATGGCAAAATCTGCATCATCAATCCCGACTGTACCGCCATAGGCACGTGGCCCACAACCGGATAACACAACTAATGCCATTGCCAAAAGTGCAACAATGATTGTCAACTTGTTTGTTCGCATGAACAATCTCCTTTGTTTATTATTACATCAGTCCACAAAATAAACTACCCACAAGGATAAAATTGTCCTATCATATGATGTTTTGTGAGTATTTTATAAAGGATGAGTCTATCTCCCCAGAACAGGATCATATCATTGTTTTGGTACTGTTCCAAGCGTTGAAGAATTTGCAAAACATAATGAAAACTATAAATCAAATACCGGCAAAGATAGATGGAACAAAATCTTCTCTTACATCTGTTATCTTATCATATAACCCGCATGGATGGAAAATGGGGCATTTTGCTGTAGCATAAATCTCTATTTCCTGCAAAGAGATGTGTACATTTCTCTCTAAACTTTAACCTGTTGTTAAAGTTGCCTATTCACATCATCCATTGTATAAATTTGAATATCAAATCAAAGACTTCTACGATTGGCTATTAGGAGTACGCATATATGAATCAGATGAATACCACGACCTTTTTTGATTACCCAGAGGATGCAGGTAGTGGGGCAGCAGGCAAACTTGCGACCATATCGGCAGATGACTTTGCCTTTTTGGGCAATTGGGGCAATCGAAATTGGGCCAAATTATTTTCGCATACACAAACCTATCGTTTTAATACAAAGGAAACGGCCATCACTCAGGGAGACACGGACCGCGCCTTTTTTATTGTGGCGTCGGGACAATTTGAGTTACTGCTCCCTGCTGGTGAAATTACATCGGGTGGCCTCTTTTCACGCAAAGTCGAGCCAAATTATGAGCAGCTTGATGTCATCGGTATGGGATCGATTGTCGGTGAGCAAAGTTTTCTGGATGGCAAATCCCATGATGTGATGGTCCGTGCGCTAACGGATGGTGAGTTGGTACGTCTAAGCTATGATGCATTTGAGATTTTTTCGGCACGTGAACCAGAGCTATCGCGCGAATTATTATTTGAATTGGGACGGATTCTGTCGTTGCGTCTGCGCCAAATGACGGCTTCGACGGTGCAATAAACAAAACTAGGGCAGGTAATCAGTAGGCCAGTAGTTCAGTAGGTCGGTATTCGGTACACCGGTAGGTCGGTATTCGGTGTATCGGTACTGAATACTGACCTACCGAATACCGACCTACTGGCCTACCAGCCACCTGCTCTTCCTGTAAAAAAATTAAAACAAGAGGTTTCACATGGCATCAAAAGTGCTTTTTCCAAACTACATGCAAATGCGCCAGCCATTGCCCATTCCGGTATGGCATGGGATTCGCATCCTGAGCGTAGGCATTGCCCTGGGTCTATGTCTCACACTCTTTATCCAGCCTGAGTTGGGGCTGTTTATGCTCTGGCGTGTCATCATCCCCTTTGTGCCATTGCTCTTTTTCATTGCTCCGGGCATCTGGCGCAACATCTGTCCGCTGGCAGCGATGAACCAAACACCGCGTGTCTTTCAATTTACCAAAGGGCTGACTACGCCCAATTGGTTTAAGGAATATGGCTATGTCATTGGCATCAGCCTCTTCTTGATCATTGTCTCCAGCCGCAAAGTTGTGTTTAACACCAATGGCCCAGCTGCAGCCGTCCTCATCCTATTGCTACTCGCTGCGGCCTTTACAATGGGCAACTTTTTCAAAGGTAAGAGCGGCTGGTGTAGCAGCATCTGCCCGCTATTGCCTGTGCAGCGTATCTATGGGCAGACCCCTTTTGTGACTGTTCCCAACAGCCATTGTCAGCCCTGTGTCGGCTGTACCAAGAACTGCTACGACTTTAATCCCAGAGTGGCCTATCTCGCTGACATGTATGAAGACGACCGTCACTTTAGTGCCTACCGAAAATTCTTTGTCGGTCTTTTTCCAGGCTTTATTTTTGCCTTCTATACCTTGCCCAGTGTGCCAGAAATCAGTGCACTTGACCTCTATAGCCGCTTTGCCATCTATTGCCTGTTTAGCGTCGGTTCATTCTATTTGGTCGAATCGTTTGTCAAGGCAACTGCCAGCAAAATCACGGTTGTCTACGGGGCTATTGCCCTCAACCTCTACTATTGGTTCAACAGCATGACCATCGCCACGCTTTTCCCCGATGCCTATTCCGAGGGGTTGACGTGGGGTGTGCGTGCCGTTGTCTTTGCGCTGACAATGTTCTGGGTTTATCGCACCTATGAGAAAGAAGGGCTTTTTGTTGAGCAGACAATTGCACCACGCAATGCGCCCTCTGCCAACAACGACTCATTGGTGACACACCAAAAGAGCATGGTCGGCAACCCAGAGGTGATCATCGACGGCAAACGCATTGTCATCGAAAAAGGCCGCACGATTTTGGAAGTCGCTGAGGCCAACGGGCTGCACATCGAGTCGGGCTGTCGCATGGGTGTCTGTGGCGCGGACCCAATCTGTGTAGAAGAGGGCATGGAATACATGTCCAAGATGACCAATGACGAGAAAGGAACATTGGAACGGCTCGGACTGGCAAAAAATACACGCATGGCCTGTGTCACGCGTATTCGTGGCAATGCCAAAATCAAGTTGGAGCCAGAGCGACCAGATGTCTTTTCCAGCAGTGTGGTCAATGGCTTCAAGTATGATGAGTCGGTCGAGAAAGTGGTCATCATCGGCAATGGTATCGCAGGCGTCACTGCCGCTGACCATGCCCGTCGCCGCCACCCCAAAACCGAGATTCATCTCATCGGTCGCGAGCGGCATCACCTCTACAACCGCATGGGTATCACACGTCTCATCTATGGTCGCTCGGCCATGCAGGGACTCTATCTCATGCCAGAGAAGTGGTACGACGACTACAAAATTACCACATGGCTTAACACCCACGCCGCTGGTGTTGACACCAAGGCCAAAACAGTGGCACTCGGAACAGGTGAATCGTTGCCCTATGACCGCCTGATTTTGACCACTGGTAGCCGCAGCTTTGTGCCGCCCATCGAGGGCTATGGGATGGCTGGTAGCTTTGTCCTGCGTGAGGCTGAAGATGCGATGGCGATTCGAGCCTTTGCCCAAGAGCGTGTCTGTCGTACAGCCGTTGTTGCTGGTGGTGGCCTGTTGGGTCTAGAAGCCGCCTATGGACTGCACAAGCTCGGTATGAAGGTGGCCGTACTAGAGCGCGGTGACTCACTGCTACGTCGTCAACTGGATGCCAGGGGTGGCTACTTCTTGCAATCCTATCTTGAAAAGCTGGGCATCGAAATTGTGACATCTGCCTCCGCCTCTGCTCTTACAGGAGACAATCGTGTTCAGGAAGTTGTGATGCAAGATGGGCGCACACTGCCCTGTGACATTTTCCTTGTCGCAGCAGGTATCCGTTCAGAGCTTGAACTGGCAAATGATATCGGTCTTGATACCAACCGCGGTATCTTGGTCAATGAAAACATGCAGACCAGCCTCCCAGACATCTATGCCGCAGGTGATGTTGCTGAGTTTAACGGCAAAGTCATGGGACTATGGCCTGTGAGTGTTAGCCAAGGTGAAGTCGCTGCCGCTCATGCAGTTGGTGGTGAGGCTGCGGATGCCATCTACGAAGAGATCGTCCCCGTGACCATGCTCAAGGTCGTCGGCACAGACCTCACGTCGATTGGTCGTTTCTTGCCCGAAGGTGATGAGATTGAGATCGCGCATGAGGACCTGGACGAACATCGCTATCGCAAGTTGGTGGTGTCGCAGCAAGGCGGAAAAGCAATCATTGTCGGTGCAATTCTGATGGGCTATCCACAGGAAGCCCCCGCTGTTTCCGCAGCGGTAAAGGAAGCAGTGGATGTGAGTGCTGATTTGGATAAGTTGAAGGCGGGGGATTGGAAGCCGCTGATGAAGTTGATGGAATAGCTTCAGGCTCTCAAATAAATCCAATGGGTTGAAAAATGGTCATTTTTCAACCCATTGGACCCATCTAACAAGTCTTACTGAAATGGTTTATTTAAACCGATGAGAGTGCATGAATCTCATCTTCACTCAAACCGCTATAGAGCAGGATTTTATCAAGTGGCTCACCATGCATCAGCATCTGACGAGCGACTTCTTGTTGATTTTTTTGTTGACCTTCCTCTATTCCTTCAGTACGGCCATCCTCTTTGGCCGACTCAAGTTCACTACGATAAATAGACCGCCCAATCCAAAACCGTTCATAGGCTTTTTTCTCTTCTGGCTTCATCTTCATCACTCTTAATTTATCTCGTGCAGCTTCAATATGCTCGGATTTGAAATCATCAGGAATCTCTGAGTGTTTAAAAAAATAGATCCATTCATCCAAGGCATCTTTCACTTCGCTCGGAAATCGATCAATCTCAATCAAGTAAAATTCGGGGAAGATATTGTGTTCGCGCTGGACCGACTGACGTCCCCAATCCTCCTCTTCGGGTAATGCTTGTTCCTGCCCTCCTGTCTTCCTTTTTTTATTATAGCGCCTCAAGGTGTCTTGACGCACAGACAGACGCCGCCCCGTATGAAGACCATAGAACTCAGTGCCACCGTAATAGACATAATCATCATTGTCGGCATCTCTTTGAGCGTCACCAACATCGCTAAAAGGAAAATAGAGTATGCTGATGGAGATGACCTTCTGGACCTTGTTGTACTCATCTCCTAATTCGAGGCTTTCTGCAATCAGTTTGGCCACACCCCAAAGGATGCGTTTGAGATAGCTACTAAAGTACGTATATTGTATCTCGATAATCATCCCGACGCCGTTGGCATCTTCCACCATCAAATCTACACGATTGAATTTGTCCGAAGAACTCTGTTGATTGCCCTCGCTTTCAAGAAGCCCTGTGACCGTGATATCTTCTTTGAGCAACGCCGAGAGAAACCCTTCCAGTACATCAAAGTTGGCTTTGTCACGGAGAATATGTTTCATCGCCCAATCAAAGCTGACGAGGGTTCTTTCGTTACTGTTTGCCATAGGTTGTGTCCCTCCAATTTAGATACACAAAAAACGCGTTCTATTATTTGCTATGATAGCAAACAATAGAACGCGTCTGCAAATTATGTGTTTTTACATCAGCCCAATAAATCTTATTTCTTTAGGGAGAGTATAGCTTCATTCGTAGACGGGAACCAAGTTACCCTTGCTCATATGCCTTCATCTGCGCAATTTCGCGCGGCAGATGCACATCGTATGGCTCCCACTTGATCCACTCACCGCTCATGTAGCCATCAAAGCCATCAGCCATCAGCAGGTGCAAAGCTCGTTTGTTGTCAAAATCTCCTGTACCCATAGCCATATATTGGATGCGTCCTTCTTTTTGGTTCGCACCGTCGTGAATATGCGCATGTTGAATCCAAGGTTGTAGTCGCTCAAAAGCTGAATCCATTGTCCATCCCTCTTGACGTACAGGGTGCATGACATCCCAATTGACGGCCAACGCTGAGTGGTTGACATTGGTCATGATCTGCGCTACATGGTCTGGATTGCACCAATCATCATGCGTCTCCATACAGATGGCGACGCCTGCATCTGCGGCGGGACCAACCAATTCCACCATCGCGTTTGACACATTGTCAATGGCCTGCTCACGCGATACGCCTTCACCGAGACGCCCACCAAAGACGCGCAGTCGTGGGATGCCCAAGTCTGCTGCCAGGTCCATATAGCGCAATGTATCGTCCATGTTTTCACGCACGGTCGCTGGGTCGGCATAGCGCGCTGATAGGGCAAGACAACAGAGGGCAATCCCGCTGTCGGCAGCCTTGGCCTTAAAGGTGTTGCGCTCTCCCGCGCTGGCAGTCAATTCAACGCCGTGCGCATGGTTGGATGCCGTGCGTGGTTCAAGGCCATCATAGCCATATTCAACCGCTGCGGCTACCATCTCATCAAAGCTCAGTTCTGGACATGAAAAGCTCATAAATGCGTATTTCATTTGGTTTTCTCCTTATATAGTACACTATCTACACGAACAGCAGACCTAAGACAGTGCCTCAATCTCTGACTCTGATAATCCTGTTGCTGTGCTAATAATCGAAATATGTATGCCTTGCTCCATCATGACGCGGGCAGTCATCTCCTGTTGTTGACGACGGCCTTGTTCAAGACCTTCTTGTCGTCCTTCTTGTCGTCCTGTTTTAAGCCCCTCCTTCAGCCCATCCTGACGTGCTTCACGACGAAAACGTGCTTTTGCCTTCTCCCACGCAGATTCATCCTTAATCGCCGTTGAGACCTCTGCACTCATTGTACTCCTCAGAATCTCTGAGATGAGTTCTTTAATCGATGGATCTGGGTAATCATTTTCGTCCAGTTCTTTATCTAATGAATCTGCAATGACTTCGAGCCAAGGCTTTACCGCTGCTGGTGTATTCTCATTGACCAAACGAGGTGTTAAAAAGATGAGCTGATGGGGTGCAAAAATATGCCGATCACCATATTCATCCAACAACTCGGTTAAATGTCTACCCCAACTAAATGTTATGCTGCTGTCTCTGGGTACACTGGTCAATACGACAATTGTATAGACAGTTTTAGCTGGTTCATACTCATCATGGCTTGTGGCTTGTTGCATAATACCCAACATGTGGTAATAAAGAAAACGGGGAAAGAAATCTTCTTCTTTCATGTGTTGAATCTCAATAATAATGCGTTGTTCCGTGTCCTCAGCAAAAAGGTCATATTTGACATTAATATTGCCAACTCGTTCGGGATACTCATATTCTGTGTGAATCCGCTGAACGTTGACGGATACGCCTGTCACATCACGCACAAATGAATGAAAAACCGTTGGGTTGCTAAAGGCTTGTTTAAAAACTGCACCGTAATGCAATGAAAGAACATCGGTCATAGACACCTCCGTTTATGATACTATCGTCACTGCAACTTCATTATCTGCTGATTCGTAGATAGCGTCCGTAATCTGTTGCACCACCAATGCTCGTTCCAGACTAGTCTGCGGCGCACGACCTTCACGAATGGCCTTGGCAAAGTCCTGAATCGGCCCTGAATGAACATCGGCATTGCTCTCCTCACCAGACCAGATAACTTCGGAGATGACACCCTGTTCATGGTCGCCCTTGTCAAAGATGATCTCCTTGCCCGCTTTGGGTGTCAGTTGCAGTCGCAGCGACCCTTTGTCACCGATGATCTGCCATGCCTGATGTGGATGAACGGCCATAAACTCGCCACGTTCAAAGCTGACGACAGCGCCACCCTCGCAGCGAATCAACGCCGTGACATAGGTTTCGGCATCCGACCCCGGCGCAGCGCGGTCAGAGAAGATGTCGTTGACCGTCCATGTCTGCCCCAACACCAGTTTGGGCTTTAATGACCAGCCCGTGATGCCGAGCAGATAGTCGAGGTCGTAGCAGCCCCAGTTGGACATGATGCCGCCTGCGTTGAGTGAGCGATTGAGTCGCCAGATGGGGGGTGGTTTCTGTGGTGGCCCACCTGCTGGGTTGTTGACATGACAGCGAATCACTTGGATATTGCCCAGCGAACCTGTGGCGATAAAGTCGGTGACAGCCTTGGTCGATTCGATAAACTGATAGCGAGAGGAGCAGCAGCCCACAATGAGATCGCCCTGTGCATCAATCAACTGGCGCACCTCACCCGCATTCATGGCAACAGGCTTCTCGGTCAGGACATGCTTGCCTGCCGCACAGGCGCGTAAGGCTAGGTCGGTGCGGAGATGTGCAGGCATTGCCAGTACGACACCCTCGATGTTAGGGTCAGCCAACAGGTCATTACCATCGGTATAGACAGTGGGTACGTTATATTCTGCTGCCCGCTCTTTCACCACTTCTTCACGTAAATCGGCGATGGCAACAAGGTCAATGAAGGGTGTGTGTGCAGCGACACGGATGTGAACGCTGCCGATAACGCCGCAACCGATGACACCGAGTCGTACTGGTTCAAAATTTGTGTTGCTCATGGTTACGCTCCTTGAAACGCCTGTGCCAATGGCTCGATATCTGTGCGCTCTAGTCCACCATTGGCGATGATGATGCGATAGCGAAAGTCAAGCGCATCCGTAGGTGAAAGCGTCAATTCCTCATCAAAGGAGAAGGCAAAGCTGGCACAGGCAAAGGGGTCTGTGCGCAGGAACCATTTCGTTGGATAGCGAGGATTGCTTGGATGGTCGATGAAAATCATGGTGGATGTGTTGGCCGTGCCATCGTGCCGCCCCGTGTAGGATAGCCACGCCGCTGATGTCCCCATGACATCTGGGCCTGCCATGTCACCATTGGGACCGCCGCCTGTCAACACTATGCCGTTCAAAAATGAGCGTGGCCCCCGCCAGAAGAGACCACCATACCCCGCATTGGGGCGTCCTGCGGTTGTGGGCGAGCCAAAGACCACGTCTAGCGAGTGGATGTTGGTCAACTTCGTGCGATAGTCGAGCTGCCAGTAGCCAGCCGCCTCATCTACATGCACACCCATCTGACGTTCTTCATCAATCCACGCGTCGCCATCATAGGTAAGCCATGTCAGTCGCTCATCCATCTGCACTGATGCGCCATCACAGGTCACCTGATCCCAGCCCTGATGCGTCATGCTGCCGTTGTTGGGAAGTTGCACATAGCCAGTGCCATGCACATAACTACCCCCGCCCCAAAAATTGGCTTTGGTATCTTCACCAGTAGGATTTACATCAGATAGATGCGCCATTGTCATCATCAGCCCTTTGTGCCAGATATGGTCGTAGGGGCGATAGTTGGTGATGAGGTCGCCCGCCAACGTGTGCATGGGGTGGAAGTAGGGCTTGGGGGCTTCGAGTTGGGGCATGTCGGGTATGTATACATAGTGGAATAGTTGTTGGTCTTTATAGCCGACCTCGATTGTGTCGTTGTAGATGTGTGTTAGGTTTAGCATGTGATTTCTCGCTTGATTTCTCCCATTGAGTTTACATGTATGGTATTGATGATCCTGATCGATACTTCATTTTATCATGTTTGAAGGTAAGATGCATATAGCAAAAATACAGACAAAAAACACCGCCTTGCAAGGACAATCTACAAATGTGTTGTTATTCGTAGACTGCCATTGCAAGGCGGTGTGGCTAATAATCACGCATTATTTAGCTGTTATACTTCTGTGTTTACCTGCGACTTCTGCGTCCCAAACCACCTTTACTCAGCCATCTCCGCCAACATCATGAGTTCCTCAAACGAAAACACAATGCCTGTCTCTGGCTCGGTGATGTTCATCTCGGCGTCATAATTACCATAGCCCATACTGGCATACATGGCAACCACAGGCAACTCTTCACCCTCAAGCGCATCGCCAGCACCAGCCATTGCCAACAGTGGTCCTAGCTCGCTGACATCCCAATTGAGGACCATTTCGCCACCCAAGTGCAGACCAGTCTCAATATCAACATACTCATACGCTTCTAGGCCCAGTGTTTCGAGGACAGTTGGTCCAAAGAGTTGAGCAATGCCCAAAATTTCTTCAACCTCAGCGTCGCTCATGCCCTCTTCTGCCATCAATCCTGCCAACAAATCTTGGATAGTTGGATCCGCTAGCAACATGGCATAATCGACAGTGGTGCGTACAACGGCTGTTGCACGTCCTTCGATTTCGTCATCTTCCAGCCGCTCGACAATCAAGAAAGGAATCGCTGCCGCCGTTATTGGCGATTGTGCCAACGCAGCCACCATTGGTCCGCTGGCAATCCCACCCATGCTGGCGTTACCCATCATCATCCCCAATAGATTCGGATCGATGTCGTCAAAGTCAGGGTCTTCCATGATAGCTTCGATGAGCATATCCATGCTATCGCCAAATTCAACACCAAACCACAGATCACCCAAGATGCGTACGCCTGGGACCAAATCACCTAACGCACCCAGATTATAGTAGACCGCACCATCCACGATGCGTACACCCAGACCAAACTCATTGGGCAACTCAAAGGGCAGTGGTTCCCCTTCCTCCTCGGCAGCCATTTCAATTAGTGTAATCACATCATCGGAAACCGCCAGATACATTTCCGAATCTTCATTCATGCCCAAAGCCATATTCATCGAGAGCGCAAATACATCTTCGACAGATGCATTGTCGCTATGAAGCAGACTGTCCAGCTCATCTTGAGCGGCCATCGCATCTTCGGTCATGACATAGGATGATGTTTGGTACAATTCAAAAGCGATTGCCTCAAAGGGAACTTCGGGGATATTGCTGACTTCAACCTGAACCGTCAATTCGTTGCTAACGGATGTCAGGCTTTCCATAACAGCCTGTGAGTCGGTGAGCAATTGGCATGTGTCGTCGTCTAGGGTGGCACAGAAGTCTGTCTCATGGCCCGCTGCCTGCGCCGTTAGGGACAAACCCGCAAACATGCCCGCGATAAGCCCTGTCAGCAGAATCGCTGTGCCTGTTAATCGTCGAAAAGTTAAGCCCGTGTTTGTGTACATTTATCGAACTCCTTATCAAATGTTTATAATTATTTCCATCATAGATGGCTAGTTGATGCACAAGTCAAGCGTCGATTTCGCTACCCAAATATTTGAGGTGAAACCTTCGAGTGGTGGCGATACAATACTCTGGTTACGCAATCTATTTATCGTCACCACCCAAAGGTTGGGTTGCGCATATTGGGTAATGATAATCTGTATTTGAGCCATGCATTCTTTGATTATATCATAAAAGATTGTGTTTGCGGTAATGAAATTGCACAATGCAAGGTTTTCTTAAACTTTCATCTCAGCGATTAATCACGGGCAGAAACACCTGCAGATTGTTGGGGTCAAGCATTTGTGGTGGCGTTGATTCCGTGTCCATTTGCGTTTCGATGGCAACAGTCGTCTCTGTTGCGGTGGTCATATCTGGCACACCATTCTCCTCACCAGACCCTGAAATCTGTACAGGCAATGCTAAACGCACCATCGTACTTGCCACGTCTTGATCAATCACCACCCCAACCCCAATGCCATCAATGGTTTCATCCGGTTCGATGCGGTCCAAGAACAAAATACATTGCCCACCCGCAGGATGCCCATCGGGACAGGTTCCGTCGGGCATTGCACCCGCTCGACCGCCAAACAGGTCCCACTCCTCTGAACTAAGATTTTTGTTAAATGTTGTCCCCTCTGGCATTGTCACAACGATTTGCGTATCAAACACCGCGGTGTCACTCGTATTAACGGCCTCAATGAAAAAGAGGACAGTATCACCAGGGCGCACTTGACCTTGTTCGTTGAGGCTATCCGGGTCTACCTCTACAGAGAGCAGCAGCGTTTCGGACACTGGCAAGGGTGTTGCCGTAGGTGTAGCTGTTGCCTCGGGTATAGATGTGGCAGTTGCGGTTGGCGTCACGGTGGCAGTAGGTACATCTGTAGGTACATCTATAGATACATCTGTGGGTACATCTGTAGGCAAGCTGGTAGCGGTTGCGGTTGCCGTTGATACAGGGGGCGCCGCACTCGTGGGTGTTGCTGTGCTTGTAGCAGTAGGCGTTGCAGTTGCAGGCGTGGGATTTGCGCCAACAACGGGCCAACCATCGGCAAAGTAGATTTCAGCCAATCCTAACTCGGAGCGGCCATTGTTGGTTCCATCATAATAGTGGAACGTAAAATTGAGTGTGCCATTGTCGTCTTCATAAATGCCAGCGTGACCAGGACCAATGTATTTAGAATTGCCTAAGATAGAACCAGCGCGATCAAGGAAAAGTGTACCACCACCGAAACGCATATCAACGCCATTTTTGTCGACGAAGGGTCCTGTGGGTGAGTTGGACCGTCCGACGCGAATTTCATAGGTTGAATTGATGCCGTTACAACAGGAGTACCAGTTGACAAAGAGATAGTAGTAGCCATCCTGCTTAAGCATAAATGGGGCCTCGATCCATGATTGCTCCCCGTCAGTGAAGGGTATGCCATCCACTTCAAAATTCGATCCATTGGCGAGATGATGATAGTTGGGATTGTTCATGCTCCACCCGCTTTCATCCATAGGTCTGCCTGTCATCGGATTGAGTTCCGTCAGCCAAATATGCCCACCCCCATAGACCAAGTAGTGTTTGCCATCATCATCAACAAAAGCGTGGGGGTCAATCGCGGTGGGCTGCGGGTCTTCATTTTCTTCTGGATTCTCCGAAAAAATGAGTGCAGAGCCAGAGTCTACCCAACGCAAATTGGGGTAGGCCCCTTCGGCACGAAGCAGTCCAATCGCCTCACGCGTCCCATCCTCAAAGCCAGCCGAGATTGAATAATACATGATGCGGTTGGTCAAAAAGGAGGGTGCCCAATATGCACCATCGTTTTCAGGAATTTGTTGTGTAATCCAGCTTGGTTTGTCAATCAACAAACATTGCCAAGGTTGCCATGTTCCAGTATTATCTTGCACCCACGTTTCCAGCCCACATTGATAGCCATCGGCGTTTTCCTTGCCTGTGACACCCACAATCAAGGGAGCATCTACCGCATCGGTTGCCTTTGCCAATCGACTGGGATCATGAATATGCCAACCCATTTCAGAGACAGGATGCCCTTGTCCCAACTGGTTAAATACTGTCAGCAGCGACGCATCTGGTGTCACACTAGTAGGAAGTGGGGTGGACGTTGATGTAGCTGTGGATGCCGGCGTAGAGGTTGGTGTTGCCGTGTTACTTTGGCCCGTACCGCTGGTATTGGCTTTGAAAAATGCCCAGATGCGTTCGTAAAAGAAGTCATCCGAATCTGGTACAACATCATGCCCGATCTCGGCCATGACATGATAGCTGACGACATGGCCGGATGTGCAGTTTTCAAAAGAATAGGAGGTGACGCTGACAGTCCCCCATGTTTGGCTGGTCTGGGTTGGCGTGACATTACAGTTGAACTGAGTTGCCCAATCCCGTGCGCTTGCTTCCGCCGAGAGGAAGACATGTCCAACCTCGGAGAAACCACCGCTGGTCGGAATGAGTTCATCCTCTTCCCCATTAATCTGATAGACAGAGAGGGCTTTTGGGGCAGTTAACGCCCCAATCGGATCATTTTGCTGGCTTGCCATCGGCGCAATGGCGTTGAAGTGGCTGGTTTCTTTGCCCAATTGGTTGACAAACAACGAGCCATTGGAATAGCCAATGGCGTAGACTTGGGCTACATCAACATTGCTATATTGTGCCAGTTGGGTCATGATGTCATTGACAAAGCCTACATCATCGGCAGTAGACTCTTCCTGTCCCAAGTTCCAACTACGCAGATAGCCATCGGGATAAATAGCAATAAATTCGCCTTGGTCAATCAGGGCATTTAGCCGACCCTCATCAAGATACTCACTACCTATGCCACCATTGCCGTGAAAGACAAAGACCACAGGATATTGTTTCCCCGACGCAATGGATTGCGGTGCGCGTATGTTGACAGGTCGCTGAACGGTTTGGTTTTCAATGGTTTGTGATATGGTAAACGATGATGTACCCGCTTCAATTACTGACTGTGTTGGTGTAGATTGTTGCATGGTTGTTGCATAGGTTTTACTGGCAATGGACAAGATGCAGATGAGCAAAAATAAAGATATTATTCGTATAAAGGTACATGATTGCATTATGATGGTTTGGCTCTTTCATGTGTTTTGGTTTTGTCGCCGAATATTCGACCGCATTTATCTTACATCACGAAAGAGCAACAGGCCAAGCGCAAGAATACAGGGATATGTCGCCTACAGGCCCAGGGTTCAGCCAACGGCAAATTCAGTATACGATCTCATCTCAGGTGGGTGAAATCCCAACACAATGTCGTCAGTGGGTACGCCACGTTCGATGAGCGAATCTACAATGCCAGCCTCGGTCCAATCATTTTCAACCCAAATCTTGCCGTTGACAAGACGCATATAGATGGCTGGAACAAGCATACGACCGCTTTTTGTCCAACCAATATTAAGGAGCAAATAGTTATCGTTTATTTCGTCAAAACTTAACTGGGTTTCGATTGCTGATTGCGGGGATTTCTCCATATAATCAGCCTGTGTTTGAAGTAGGTCTTTGACAATATTTCGATAGCTATTTAATCGGTCCATAATACAATCTCCTTTTGTTCTATATCTACAACAACCAATAGGACAGAAAAACGCTCGACAAGCCGTTGAACAGCTTTTAGTTGAAATGTGTCGTGATATGTCCTCGTGCTAATACCCAGATACACTTTTCGGTCTGGTTCAACATCCTCTAAATATGTTT
>JBCCFC010000140.1:0-15878 GCA_039029935.1 Chloroflexota bacterium | reverse complement strand
TGATCTGTCCAAAAGCCAAATTGCACCAATTGCCGCGTACTACTTGTATTGGAACACTCCTGATTGCTGATCTGTGATGAAATGGAGGAAAAAAAAATCGCCAGAGCCGCTGGCAGTTTGGAAGGAATGAGGAGGATATTTGATCGAGATCCTCTCAGAACAAAATTCACCTGCACCTAATCATCATCACCATGCCCAAAAGCGCCGTGCAGGGCCAGACCCTGCTAATCACAGGGGCCAACAGGGGCATCGGCAAGGCCATCGTGGAGGCCTGCGTGGCCGCGGGAGCGGCCAAAGTCTACGCGGCCGTTCGAAGCCGTTGAGGACTGTACGTGAGAGGTTGCTGAACCCCTTCCAGAAAGACTTGGGTCTTCCTGGAAGGATGCCATTGACCATCCTCCAAGCCAGCCTCTGTTTGAATTGTTGTAGCTGAAAATAGAAGCGATAAAGCCGTGCAAGACGGTTATGGTTCATGACATGCGTCTGTGCTTGCGTTGGTTGTCTATTCATATTTGCTGTCCTCACTAAGATTTGTTGGCTAACGGCAGTGCATTATCCTGCCAAGATTGTTTGACTCAGTCGGGACTGTTACGTTCATCAATGAAGTATACCTTAATTTTTATTGATCGAATCTTAAAATTGCGTGAGCCAATGTTAAATCTATGTTAAATGAAGCAAATATCTTATAGACAAAAAAGTGGGCTTGACTGATGTTTCTCCGGTCAAGCCCATCGAGCAATGAAGTGTTACAAGCGTTTGAGGCAGTGTTAAATCTATCTTAAATCTATGTTAAATAGAAAAGCCACATCTATATTTCTATGACCGAAATACAGATGTGGCTTTTCTATTGGTACAAATTGAAGCGTAGATGATTATGGTAGTGTATCGGGCAGCGTCTCCGCAATCTCAACCTCACCCAATCCACATTCAGGATGCCCAAAGCCATTTTCTGAATCGTAGATGATGTTATCATCCCCCGTTGGGCTGACACCACCCGGTACGTAATCTAATGAAACGGCATCACGCACTCGCCAGGCGATGTTATGATCCGTACAGGATGTATCCCCGCTGACGCCAATCGCCCCAACCAGTGTGCCATCCTCCGCATAGAGTGCTAAACCGCCACCAAAGACGTTGACGCCACCTATCTTATGCCCCGTCATGGGGTCATTCGCCTGACCATAAAAGCTCGAACTTCCGCCGTAGGCCACGCCTGTGTCCACAGGGTTGCTGTGTTGCAAGCCATAGAGACTGCCCCCTGGTTGCACGGCTGTGTGTAGGTTGGCGGTTGAAAGGGCAAGGCCGGGCAAGCTAAATGCATTGGCCGTGTTGGCTTTCTGTGCCGAGATGACACGGCTGCCCGGCCATTGGTCGCCTCGGTTCTCGCCAGAGAAGGTGACAGCACAGACCGCACCGTCACGATTGATGACTGTGGCCCACATGTGCAGCGCAAAGCCACCATTGTCACCCGCATCAACGACGGCTTGCAGTGCATCGGTCAATTCCGCATGGGTGGGCAAAGCATCACATCCACCACTCAACAGGGAGGTCGGCTCGGTTTCCGCGTCTGGCTCAGTACTCGGCTCATCGGCTGGTTCATCGACTGGTTCATCGACTGGTTCATCGGCTGACTCAGAATCTACCGCCACAATCTGGATGATGCCCTCAAATGCGGACGTTTCCTCGTCTACCAATTGACCCTCTTCATGCACCTGTGCCCCCAGCATCCAGCCTTCAATGATCGTGCCGTCCATCTCGACCTCGCCTGTCTCTGTGTTGAGTATCCCCGTCAGTTGCGCGGTAAATGATTGCTCACCCGCATCTACAATCCAGTCAAAGGTCACGTCCCAAACAGGGTCGCTGTCATCAACCGCCAACAACACGGTATTCAGTGTCCCCTCCACATCTCCGCTGACCGTGCCAGTCCACTCACCCTCACCAGAGGACGCCTTCTCAAAAGTCAGGTTGATGTCGTACTCATCTTGCGCATAGAGCCGCAGACTGACACCGGACACGAGCAATAAAGCGATTATTGCTAACGTGAATCGTTGATATGTGTTCATTTGAATCTCCTTGAATTTTGTTAGAATTGTTACAAAACGATGAATACCACCGCGCCCAGAGGGCACCCGAATTCGGCGTCTATTACAGTAAGTACACTAAAGTGTACTGTAACGCATGAGCTACCACGGGATACAACCTGTTTTAACAGGTTTTCTGTATTAGCATGGGATTTGCAATCCCATGAGGTTTTGCAACAACTCTATTGAATAATTTACGCTGTTGTATTCGCTGCCTCAATCATCACACCACTCAGCAACCCATAAACCTCTTGCCATGCACCCCGTACCTCATCGGTAAAGACCGCCCCCAATCCTTCAGCCAAGGTCAACATCAATGCCTCACCAACGGTGGCATAGTGCGCATCTTGCACACCATAGTCTACGTGTTTGCGCCCCAGGCTGTGCAGGGCGGGTATAATTTGCTCCAGGTTATCCAGCCCATTGACGGCCAGTTGAAGCGTGTTCGTCAGCTTCAGCCCTTGCTGTGTCATATCACCCTTGAAGAGTGGGCGCAACGACGGGTCGAGTGTGAACAAATGGTTGTAGAACAGGGCTGCCGCTTGGTCGGCAATGGGGACAACATGGCGAAATGAGTTTTGGACCAGTTGTCGTTGATATTCATTCATCCGCAGCCTCCTTTTATCCGAATCATTTGCATTTAACAATCGATTGTCGTAAACTAATTGTAATGGCTTTGCGTGAAATGAATGTGAAAAATGGGCAGTGCTACCGTGAAAAGTGTGGGAACTATCGTGAAAAAATTGGAGTTTTCTATGAAAGGACATCGCTAGAACAACACCGCACTCTTTTCTACACAAGTTGAAGAATGGACCCAATATCATGCCATCATTAGACATCACACTTCTTGGCCCTTTCACCATCCACCGCAATCAACAAAATCTAGATCAGTTCTCAACGGCCAAGGCGCGTGCCTTGCTCGCCTATCTTGCGGTAGAAGGAATTCATCCGCTGAATCGTAGCCATTTGGCTGGATTGCTGTGGCCAGACCGACTAGAAGCGTCGGCACGGGGAAGCCTGCGTCACGCACTGTCCAATCTGCGCAAAGTCATCGGTGATGCCAGCACGAACTCACCGACCCATCGACCCTATCTACACACAACGCGGCACACGGTGCAGATCAACCCAGATGCGCTCGGCGATGGCACGATTACGGTGGATGTGACCCGCTTTCAGAGACTCTATCAACGGGTGCGCACAGATATTCAATCACATATCGAAGCGGCAAAAGAGGCCGTTGCGCTCTACCAAGGCCCCTTTTTTGACAACGAGTTTGTCATAGATAGCCCCGAATTTGAGACATGGACACAGCTACAGCGCGACCTATTGCATCGTCAAATGGCAGAATTATTGGACATGGTGGTCCAGTACATGAATGACATTGGTGCGTATAAAGATGCTGTGACATATGCACAGATGCGTGTAGACCACGAACCTTGGCGTGAAGAGGCGCATGTTCAGTTGATGAACACGTTGTGGCAACATGGCGAGGCAGGGCTTGCCATGCGTCAATATGAAGTATGTCGTCGTCTGTTGGGCACGGAGTTGGATACAGAGCCATCACCAGAGACGATGGCTCTCTATGAAGCAATTCGCGACAATCGTCGGCTTCCTATACCCGAAACGGCCACGCACTCAGCGGCTCCCGTGACAGTAGCACTAGAGCCTGTAGCACTAGACCCTGTAGCACTAGACCCTGTGACAGTAGACTCAATAGCAGCTAGGGCGAGCAAGAGAGAATCATCTATTCCACACAACATCCCCGCACCGCTCAAGCCGTTCTTTGGACGCACACGGGAGCTGTCAGAAATGCAAGCGCGTTTCGCCCGTCCCTATGGCCGTCAGTTGACATTGACTGGTCCCGGTGGTATTGGCAAGACACAACTGGCCTTGGCATACGCACGACGCACACTGAACCACTTTGCGGATGGTATATGGTTGGTCTCGTTGGCAGGTGTGGCAGACAGTGCGCAAGTGCCAGCGACCATTGTCAATGGGTTGGGCATCCCGATGACACCCGACCAGAACCCGTTGACACGTCTACGCCAATTCCTGCGTGACAAATCGCTGTTGTTGATCTTGGATAACTTTGAGCATGTACAAGATGCGGCCCTGTTGATCCCTGACCTCTTACGTCATGCAGCAGCACTACATGTACTCGTCACCAGCCGTGTGCGACTCAATTTACAGATGGAAACGGTTTTGGGCTTGCATGGTTTAGATTTACCTGTTTTAGATTTACCTGTTTTAGATTTACCTGTTTTAGATTTACCTGTTTTAGATTTACCTGTTTTAGATTTACCTGTTAGCCCCAATCCTGAAGAGGGTGCTACGATAAGCAGTGCGGTTGCGCTCTTTGTGGATTGTGCGCAACGCGCCGACGCCTCATTTACATTGACCGAGACCCTGAAACCCGTGGTCGAGGATATCTGCCGCCTCACCGATGGCATCCCTCTTGCCATTGAGCTGGCCGCTGTGTGGACACGCGTCCTCTCCTGCCGCGATATTTTGGCAAACCTACACCGCAGCATCGACCTATTGACGGTTTCCATGCCCGATATTCCTGTGCGCCACCGCTGTATGCGCGCCCTCTTTGAGGAATCATGGCAGAATCTCTCGATAGCCGCACAGCAGGTGTTTGCACAGGCAACGATTTTTCGTGGCGGCTGTGATTGGCCTGCACTCCAAGCTGTGACCCAAGCGACGATGCCAGCGGTGGTTGAACTGGTTGACTGTGGCTTTCTTCGTCGGTCAAGTGATAACGGCTATCAAATTCATGAGTTGATGCGTCAATTTGGTCAGGAGAAGTTGCCCCACAACACAGATGTTGCCGAGCGTCATGCGCGCTATTATTTACATCGGTTAGCACAGATGACGTCAGACCTAATCGGTCGGGCACAAGTCACCGCTATCAAACATGTCTCTCAGATGATCGAAAATATCCACAGGGCATGGCAGTGGGCATTAGAGACACGCAGCAACGATCTGCTGAGTGCTGCCGCAGAAGCACTGTTCAAGTATTATGAGGGGCGTGGGCTGGCACACGAAGCTGCCACGATGTTTGGCCGCGTCGAAAAATGTCTAGCCGCCAATGCCACACCGCCTATCGAACTGCTGGTGCGCATTCGCAACTATCTGGGTGCTGTCCTTGAACCGCTGGGGCGACGGGAAGAGTGCGCCACACTGCTGACCGAGAACCTTGCGCTCGCACGTCAATACAATCTCACCAATGAGGCTGGATGGACCTTGCTTCGACTTGCCTTTGTGGTGGGGTGGGATGATCTAGACCGTGCGCGCACCCTGTCCGAAGAAAGCCGTCTGCTCTTCCAACAGACCGAGGATACGGAGGGGATGATCGCCGTGTTGGGCAACTTGTGGTATTACTTTCGTGGTATGAATCACGAACCTGCGTTGGCCTATGCCGAGGAAGCATTGATGTGGTCACGCGTCCTAGAAGCCCCACTGCTCATCGCCATGAATCTTGCCCGCGTGGGCGTCAGCCATAGTAAGCTCGGTCACTATGACCAAGCCCGTACCTATACCGAAGAGGCATTGAGCCTTGTAAGACAGCTTGAAAATAAGCTGTTGGAAGCCGATCTACTCAATAATTTAGCCACATTTGCCTCCCATCAGAGAGACTACAAGCGCAGTCTCATGCTGCTGGAACAGAGCCTCCAGCGACATCAGTGCATTGGTCTTGAGAGTGGTGGGGCGTTGACGGCACAGGAGAACATCGGGCGTCTTGCCTTGCGTATGGGGGATCTGGACAAAGCACGCCATCACCTGCAAGAAACCGCGGTTAAAAGTCGCCGCGCCAAGAACAGGTTTATGCTGGCCCGTTGCCAAGAAGGGCTGTCTATTGTGTGGGTGGCCTTGGGGGATTACCCGCAAGCACGCAAAGAATTACGAGCAGCCTTGCAGATGAAAAACCTGTGGGCGGGCAAAAGGATGCGCAGCACAATCCTTGAAACCGTCGTCCAATTACTCATGGCTGATGATGCCCACGAAACAGCTGCGACTGTCCTGCTGCATAAGACCCATCACTACCCCCAACATCCACATTCAACATTTGAGCAGGGCAAAGTCGAGGCGACGCTACAACAGGTATTAGGCCATAAGCGGTATGAGCAGATTGCGCAGGATGCACCTCATCAAGATATCCGTAGCCTGATTGATAGCGTATTGATTTAACGATATTTGCCTGACGACGAAAAGGAAGATTGCGCGATTTATGGTAAAATCATTGCGTACACAGATGTAGCAATCATAAATGCAAAGAAAGTAAATCAACTTGCCAAATTAAACGATACAGACAATCCAACAACCATTGTTCATGAGTTGGTCGCGTATTGACAAAATATCAAAAAAACTGTGAAAGACGAATAACTTGACGCTTATCATCATATTATGTCCAACTATTTCAAATTAATTTTCTTATTGCTAATCTTCTTACTGATTGGCTGTAGCGATCTAACGACCACCGTCGAAGACACCACCCGCCGCGTCGAGAATCGCCTCCGTCGTGAATGGAGCGCGCTCACACCGTCGGGCATGATGGTTGCCGAGACGCCAGCCGAGAATGGTCGCCAACCGACCTTGGATGATTACTGGGATGGCACGGCCACCTTTGAGGTTGATGTGCCAGTAACAGGTTTGCCAATGGGTGAGTCTGATACGGTTGTTCTACAAAGCGGTATGTTCACTGAGGCCGAGTTGTGGTCCTATGTTCATGCCAGTGACCGCTCTGCCGGAACCATCGACCGCTGTGGCGAACCTGTCGAGTTCCCCGGCTGTACCGTGATTTATCGCAGTGAGGATGGCGGTGTCACCTTCACGCATGAGGAGCCGCCCGTCTGTCAATTTGACTGCAACCAGTGTCCCTGCACATCGCAGTTTGACCACGTCGAGCAGCAACAATACCCCCGTGTGGCCTATGATGGTGCGCGGCTGCACGTCGTTTACGAATACAAAGGCATGGTCATGTATCGTGAATCGCATGATGGCCTCGTGTGGTCACATCCCGTGCTTGTACCCATGAGCGGCATGTGGGATGAGTCCTTTGCAATCTGTGATGAGGTGGCACAGATTCGCCCACATCCATACACCGAGTTTCCCTTCCACTGTCTTGTGGGTGGACCACCGGGGGTCTATGCTGAAAATGGTGAACTCTATGTCTTTGTCGGTTTAGGGCAGAATCCTAGCTCGATGGGCTGCTATGTTGGCACGATTGGTGAAAACATCAACGTAACCGTCGAAACGCTGACCCACTGCACCAATAACCCACTCTTCACGGGTGCAAGCGAGTATGGTCCGGGTGATGACAACGGCCCCGCCACCAACCCCTACTTTGACTTCCGCACAATCAGTTCCGCCGACATCCAGAAAGTAGGCGACCGCTATTACATGCTCTATGAAGGAGTGCGTGGCCCTAGCCTCAACGATCCCGGTGATACCCAATTTGCGCTGGGCTTGGCGCGTACCATCACAAACGAGATTGATGGTGAATGGGAAACCTATGAGGGCAACCCCATCCTTGTTGATATGCCTGGTAACATCGGTGTCGGTCATGCCGATGTGCTGGTGATGGGTGGCATGACCTATTTGTATACATCGCTGGATGGCGAAACACGTAGCCGTTTGAAATTGGTTTGGAGCGAATAATATGAGCATCATTGTCAGAATCCTGATCACATGCATCACCCTCACCCTACAACTTCTCATTGGTCAGCTTCTCGGCTTTGGCGGCGCAATGGCCTTGGGCGTTGGTGATGGTGTGGAATTATTTGTGATCCCCATCGGCAATGTTATTGGTGTGTGGGGCGTCGGCGCGCTCGCTGAATTACTTCAGCGCACGTTTGATAAACAATCATCTCTGGTGCGGTTCATCAGCACAGCCATCGGTGGCGCAGCGGGTGTTGGCCTCATTTTGATTACACCTGCCACTGGTCTGGCGCAGGTATTGTATTCGCTGCTGCTTGCGTTGTTGGGGTATTATATTGCGCCGGTTTTATTAAAACAATAAAAAAAATTTGATCTAAAGAAATTAGAATTAAAAAAAATCTCTATATATTTGGACAATCCTATGAAGAATGAACATCAAGAATTAGAAGAATTATTAGAGCAACGTAGAAAGAATCTACGCCGTATCCAAAAACAACTTGCGGTATATGCTGTAGGTGAAGAGCCCATTTATCTTCTAAATCAACAATCCACCGAAGTTGAACGAATTAAAGAATTGCAGGAAAGACTGGCAGTATATGCTGTGGTTAAAGAGCCTCAAGAAAAAACTAAAATCGAACAAATTGCAGAACTGGAAGAAGAAAACACAACTTCATATACTCCTTCAAATTTAGTATCCTCATCTATTCAGACACAAGACCATCAGTCAAGTCAAGAGATACAACATAACCTACCTACTACTAACGTACACCCATCAATTATTATTTTACAGTTCATTGTGGGAGGAACTTTACAGGTACTTGTTGCACCAAGCATTCACCCTGCGCTTGCAATAATTCCATTGTTTTGTGTGATTGGAGTGTGGGGCGTTGGCACAATTTCTGTGTCAATTCAAAAGATGTTTAAAATGAGAGATGTTTTCATTAGATTATGGAAAACTTTCTTTTATGGCATAATTCCTAGTTTTCTCGTTGTTACTGAGATTATTTTACAATCCTTTGGTTCAACAACAGGATCAGTGGGAGTTTTAATTTATTTAGTTCTATTACTGATTGGATCTATTCTTGGATACTACGATGTATCTATATCTCAGCAGATTAAGAGATATACTAAAATTAAAAAATCTGCCAAAGTTATTTTACAAATCATCGCAGAACTAATTTTAGCAATTATGGTGATTGTTACAAATATCACTTGGGCAAATGCCACACTACCATTGCTCTGCGCTATTGTTGTATGGCTCACAGGAGCAACGGTTTCATTGTTACGGCAGAAGTTTGAAAGGACTGCAAGCCTTACCCGACTCAAAAATACGCTTATATATAGCTCATCTGCTTATATAGTAATGGTTATTGAAACAATTATCAAAACTGAAGATTCACAAATGGGTTCAGTAGGCACATTAGGTTATTTACTAATTTCGCTGATTGGGCCTATTCTAGGCTATTACAATATATCTGCAACAAAGCGAAATAAAAAGCATGAAATGATAAGGGATAAAGAAAATACATAATAGATATAGTCAAATTATGTATTTCTCTTTAGCATAATGTCCAATAATATCTGTTGCTCTTGAACAACTTTCTGCTGTTCAATCATCATATCCGTCATTTGTTAAGTCAATCGTTCTTGCAAACCCACTAATTCTCCATAACGACTTAGAAGTTGTATGTCTTCCGCTTTACGTTTAATTTGTAAGCGATAGTCGATTAATAGTGGTCGATTCAACCGTAAACGACTAATTGTAAATGCTCCAATATCTGTTAGCGGATGAAGTACTGCATCTTCACGAAGCAGAAAATGCTGATGGGCAGGGTCTTGCCGAGGGTTCCATAAAAAGATATCGCCACCTTTTGACGGCCAATAGTTTGATTTTTGCTGGTTACAACGCAAGCAACTATAGATTAAATTGTCTAATTCATCCCCTCCGCCCTTGGTTTGAGGTCGATAATGGTCAATGGTTAGTTCACCTACCATATCTACTTCTGTGACACCACAAAACTCACAGGCAAAATTCGCTCGTTCTCGAACCTGCTGTCTAATCACTGTTGGAATGCTCATTGGTATATTTCGGGAATTTAGCCTGCCGCTTGTTGAATTGGTGATGAGCTGATAACCTGCGCACGTAAACGACGTACTTCCTGACGTAGAACTTCATTCTCTGCGGCGATTTCTTGGATACGCTTTGTCATTGCGGCCAATTGCACGAGCGTCGCTTCAATCTGTGAGCGTAGTTTTTCGGTCGTTGTATCTTCGCTTTTCATATGCATGACGGCACTAAAACGTTGCCGTTCAAGCTTATCATGATACTCGTACCAGCGTTCTAATTGTGTTTGCTCTTCGTCCGAAAGGGAAATGCCTCTGGTTGACCTATCATGTAGTGCTTGTCCTAATTCATCTGTAATCATTGTGTCTCCTATCAAAACATAAACCATCAGATTATATCAAAATCTACCCTGAATCGCCAAGAACATTCGCACTGAAAAAAAGAGGGGTTGCATTCAATATATTGAATGCAACCCCTCTCTTTTATACCACACAAGGAGAAAACCATTGAAAACCCATTACCCAATCCATCTATAGTTTATCATGGGATGGGCGTGAATACATCGGCATTCTGTTGGATTGGCATTCGTCGTTTGATGGATTGCGAGACAAACATCCGCTAAGTCAAATGAACGAGGATACAGGACATCACCCCATCCGCACAAACACTTGATACACAACAACGCCCGTCGCCGCATCCGTCACCGTCACCTCTAACTCTGCCCGCCGTTCATCCGTGATGCTTTCAATAAAGAAAATCAGCCAGACCTCCGAGACCTTTAACGTTTGCCCATAGGCCGCAGCCTGCTCCACGGCCTCCTGTCGTTGCTGTAGATTGGCATAGCTCTTGAGTTCGAGCGGATAGAGTCTCTTGTTGTGGCGGATAATCAGGTCAACTTTCCCATTACCCGTTGGGAATTCTGGCACAAGTGATGCCTTGAACGGGCGCAGAAACTTGGCGAGATAGGCAAAGAGGTTGAAGTGATAGACAGCCTCGTAGATACGATCATCGGTTTTGCGACGTGGTGCATTCCGAAAGAGCCATGCGCTATTCTTCTGCACATAGTCTTCATAGATGCGCATCACGTTGGGTACATTCAAGAACGTGAGTGTGATGGTCTTGGATAAGTCGGTGTCTGGATCATAAAGATTGTCCAGTCCACCAAACAACTGATGGGAGAAGTAGTTGAAGAGTCGTCGTTGCACAAAAGGACTTGGAAACTTGAGATAGAGTTCTTCCTCTTCACCCGCATCCTCAAAGTAGAAGCCAAGCTCAGACTCTATTTCATCATCCAATTCTTCCTCCAACATATGGGCTGATGCAACTGGCACAACCACTTCATGAGCAACCACCCCATTCATGTACAGATAATTTGTATCGGGGTCATCATACCGAAAAAGTAGTTTTTCGTCAGTCTTAAACATCTCTAACACAAAGGGCTGATAGGTCTCCATCTTGGCCTTGGAAATGATGTTGAGGATGTTGTTGTTGGGCAGTGCTTTGAGCGCAAGCGCATAGGCGCGGTTGAAATCACGTATCGTAATCACTGACTGATGTTTGTTGTATGTCTCCGTGAGCAGTTCACCCATCCAGCAGGTTAGCCCCGGTTGCCCCCGCATCTCGCGATAGATACGGGTAATCACGTTGGGCGCAATCCGCTGCCCACTCTCTTGCTCATATGAATGAAAGAGAGTGTGTACCTCATCTTCGGTCAAGTTGGGAATATAGACGCTGCGCTGCACGTTAAAGGGCGAGCCGCTAACATTCTCGATTCCTAGTACACTGCGGACACCGATGAGTGCGAGTCCATGCAGTAGGTTGCTCTTTTCGTCGCTGGGTAGATGACGTTGATTTGATCGTGTTGTGTACATAGCACGAAAGGCATTGGCAAAACGATTGATAAACACCTCTGCCAGCGCATCAAATTCATCAATGACCAATATCACAGGTTTTGAAAAGTAATCCGCTGTAAACAAGCTTTTTACCTGTTTCCATTCCGTCACATCTGGAAAGTCACGGTCAAACCAATTATTGAGTTCTTGCACAAAAGTTTCGAGAACACTCTCGTCGCTTTTATCCTCTTTGGCATCCTGCATGGTAATGATGCCCACTTCAAACTCACCACTTGTGCGGAGCTGTTCCACCACCTCCTGCATCACCCACGTTTTGCCCGCCTGTCGCGGTGCCCAAACAGTGATGTAATGGCCGTTGCCCTCAACAGAGTTCCCAACCAACTGATCATGGGTAAAGTCATCAACCCTGTGCGGGGGGCGTGGTAGTGTAAATTTGTGTCAATGGGGCCATATGAAGAAAATTTGCGCATAACATCTCCCGTTGCATACAAGGTTATGATCTAAATGGTGGTCTTTTCGTTACCCATTTTTGAACCATGCCGTTTATTCTTGTGGTGGTTGGGTTAGCAGAGCTACGGAACATTCAAATAGGTTTTCTGATTTCTGGGTCTAACGGTTAAAATTCGAATTACTTTATCCTGTTCGTTGACCATGTAGATGATCCGATAGCCATTGACTCGGAACCGATATCGATGCTGCAATTCATCTTCAAGCTGACTACCTGGTGGGTAGGGATCATCGACGAGCATGTCAATGATGGCATAGATTTCTCGTTTGATATAGTCGGACGAAATTGCTTTGATTTGCCGTCTCGGAAGCGAGCCGATTTTACACTGGTACAAGGTTGGGGACTCCTCGGTGGCTACGTATTTGTTCGACATCAACATCAATCATTTGGATAGGCTTTCGTTCAATCACGTCGGAATCCTCAACATCATCACCCATCATCTCTTCAAAAAAAGTATCCAAATCTGTAACAATCTCTTCGGTCTCTTCTCCCAAAGCGATTGCCAATTCTGCCTCTAATGCCGCAATCATATCTTCCTGATCCCCTAGCAATTGATCAATCTTATTCCACTCATCTGGTGTCAAGCAAACCAATTTGGGTTCATGATCATTCAGCAGAACCACAGGATGTTCTTCTGCCATCTCATAAACAGTATAGGGATTTTCTTGAAACTCATGAACTGTTATTGTTGGAAATCGTTCAATCATCTTATACCTCCTAACATAACGCGAATATTCTATCCGTAAAAGTTTGGAATTTGAACTTATTTCTGTCATTATTACGATTATACCATGAATACAAGTGTGTTCTATAATGATAGTCATGACTAACATTTAGATTGAAGGCGCAATCAAGTTACCTAAACAGGGGAATCTTTATATGAGCGATAAGCAAATGCAACTAGATACGGATGATGAGATGTTACCAGAATACGATTTCTCTGGTGGTGTACGTGGCAAACATGCTGCGGCCTATCATATGGCAGAGGCAAATAAAACGATGACACACAGAGTTATGATAAACGCGGAAAAAGCGCAACTGGTCAATGGCTGGGTCAACTATCCTCAAGTAGACCAGCAACCCATTTGGCTAACAAGGGATGATACCTTAGAGACGGTGGCGGTGTTATTTCTGCCCAACCAGCTTGAAGAGCTACAACGTCGAGAACGTCGGCTCTATCAATGGCAATTGGTTCATTTGATCCGTGAAATCGAAAAAGTGGAGCAGCATTGGAACGATGCATCTGTTCAAGAGGCATTTGTCAAACAGTTCCCAGAAAGCACCTTTGACCTTTGGAAGATGTGTCCAGAATCGACCAAACGGCTCTGTTTGTCCTTGGATTTGGCAGCACAGCGTTTGCGCGTTGATACATTGACGCAAGAGAAACTGAATGCGCTGCGCCATTTTATCGAACTCATTCGCCAAGGGGAAACGCAAAAGGATATTATCCGTCAGGGAAAGCAGCAACTCATCTCGGCGGGGTTGCCACCCAGTATGGGTGGAAGTCGTGAGCTTGCCGATTTGTACAAAGAAGAACTGTAATACACGTACCATTGTCGTAGGATACTGACTTGATTTTTGTAGAAACATCAGTCCAGACGGACCGCATCTTGCTTGACCCCAGAGAACAAGAAGCACTTGAAGCTCAAATTGAAGCACTGTCTCCGCAGTTGTATACCTCAAATTACGTATGGATGGAATTTCAACGCACTGTTGCTTCTGACATGGCTCATGTCAAGCGGGTCATGTTAGAACAGCGTGGTTGGGGTGGGTTGATGCGAAATATCCACACGGGACAGCGGGCGTTTCGGGTGCGTTCAGCGTCGCGTTGCTCAACAATTGTGGGTCATCTTTATGATTATAGTCGCGGCCAATGGGCATATGCCAAAGAAATTTGTGACACCTTTCTCGAGGACGATTTAGAAATACGATTTTGGCACAATGTATCACCGTTACCAGACCCAATCACCTACGATTTGGTTACAAAAGGCATTGTTTCTTAAACCGACGGAATCTATACTGTTGCTGATACCTGCAATAAAGAAACTGCCGGTTGTCATCTGCCCAACTATCTAGCACAGACTGCTGACAAACTCCGAGCCATCCACGCTTATCTGAATGCACACCCCAATGCCATCAAAGACCAAGCCCGTGTCCAGCGACTCCTGCCAGCTATCATCGAGAATCCTAAAGCAGCATTGGGACAAAATAGTTGCTGGCCGTTGGGGGATATTATCATTGCGCTGCATGTGCCGGATGACGCGGCAGTTTGGACACGAGATGCTGATTTTGAGCCGATTGCACAGGCTTTAGGGTTAGGGTTGTATACGCCAACTGAGCTTTGACCCACTAATCACACTCAACACAATTCATATTCGAAAGACAGCAGAATAGCAACGAAAATTATTCACCTCATCATACGACGCAAAAGAGCATCATCACTATAGATTGTGATGATGCTCTTTTTTGTTTATTTAGTTTTTAATATGATGAAAAAAATTGGTTCCGTTCTAGATTTGTAGAACAAACAACGACAAGAAAATCATTGTTTGTTCTACAAGAATGTAGCACTTTGTTCGACAGACAACGACAGCAGGCGGGTGTATACTCAGTGTCATATCAACAAGGCAAACCCATACCATCAATCACTTGTCAAGTATTCATACAAATCAAAGATAAGCCATTGATGTTGTGGGTTCGCCCTCAGTGATGGGAAAGAATCAGCATGACAATGATAGAAACATATTTACCAGAGTTAGCATCTCTCTGGCAACAGACTAAGGGACATCCTGACATAGCAGTTGCAATTTTGGATGGCTCTGTTGACCAATCACACCCTTGCTTTGAGGGTGCGAATCTGACACAACTTCAAACATTAGTTTCAGCAGACCAAGCTACCCCATCGCATCATGGCACACATGTCGCCAGCATCATTTTTGGGCGACATAACAATCAAATGAATGGCAGCGAAGTTCACGGCATTGCTCCTAAAAGCCGAGGGCTAATTCTCCCCATCTTTGGAGAAGTAGAGCCAGGCCGACCAGCCCCTTGTTCACAGACAGACCTTGCACGGGCAATCACCCAAGCGGTCGAGGCGGGTGCCAATGTCATCAACATCAGTGGTGGTCAGTTAGCCTCATCCGCCGAGCCAGAACACCTGTTGTCCAATGCCATCCGATTGTGCAAAGAAAAAAATGTCCTGATTGTTGCGGCAGCGGGCAATGATGGTTGTAAGTGTCTCCATGTGCCAGCAGCGGTTGACTCGGTGTTGGCTGTGGGCGCGATGGATGCGGATGGAAAGCCGCTAGGATTTAGCAATTGGGGTGACGCATATCAGTCTCAGGGTATTCTTGCACCGGGTCAAAATATTCTGGGAGCCGTGCCCAACGGTGGGACTGTGATGATGAGCGGGACCAGTTTTGCTGCCCCTATTGTCTCAGGCATTGTCGCGCTATTGCTCAGTATCCAAGTCGAAAATAGGGTATCCCCCGACCCTGCAGCGGTCCGTGCAGCATTACTCAATACAGCACATCCATGTAATCCACAAGAGACATCAGATTGCACCCGTTTCTTGGCGGGTGTGCTAAACATCAAAGGAGCCTATGAGCAAATGACCAAAGAAAGCCGTGTGGAAGCCGAAAAAGTCATTATGTCCGAGGCTATCAATGAGTTTGATAGCGATGAGCCTATGGATGACGAGTTCAACGAAG
>JBCCFC010000139.1:0-15970 GCA_039029935.1 Chloroflexota bacterium | reverse complement strand
TGCTGATGAGGATGCCCACGCTGATGAGGATGCTCATGCTGATGAGGATGCTCATGCTGATGAGGATGCCCACGCTGATGAGGATGCCCACGCTGATGAGGATGCCCACGCCGATGAGGATGCCCACGCCGATGAGGATGCTCACGCTGATGAGGATGCCCACGCCGATGAGGATGCACACGCCGATGAGGATGCACACGCTCATGACGATGCTCACAGTGAAGACGAGCAAATTACCGCCATTCTTGTGCGTCCAGCCAGCTTTGTGGGGCAGAATGAGTTGTGGCAAGAATTCTACACAGGTACAGAAGCACAGGCCGCATTCCCTGGTAAGGAACTGGGGGGGCTGTTTGATTTGCTCAATCAAGGTCAAGCGTTGCTCCGTGTCGTTGGCTATTTAGCCGCGATTATGGCCGCGCTGACGCTTTTTCTCGCCGTCTATAGTGCCACAGGTGCGCGCGAACGACTGCTGGCAATCATGCGTAGTGTTGGTGCCAGCCGCAACACCGTTTTCCGCATCGTCCTCTTTGAAACCGTCCTCATCTCATTGCTTGGTGCATTGATGGGTCGTCTGCTCGGCTACATCGCTGCCAGCCAAATCGCCACCCAGATGACAGCAGAGTCATCCATCCCCATTGCCATCCGCTACCTCCCTGAGTTAGAATTGTTTTTATGGGGGCTACCGCTAATTCTTGGTGTTGTCGCGGGACTACTACCAGCCATTCAAGCATATCGAGCGAATGTTGTGGAGAAGCTGTTTCCGGCATAGTGGATGACAGGGTGACAGGGTGACAGGGTGACAGGGTGACAGGGTGACAGGGTGACAGGGTGACAGGGTGACAAGGTGAAGGATAAGGAATGATAGGTTATGATGTTCTATAGAGTGAGCCTGCTGGTAATGACGATTTGTGGCATGCTGCTGCTTTCCGCTTGTATCGCCCCCTTACCCCCAACACCAACAATCACAGACGCTATGCCAACGACATCCCCGACACCCATCCCCACGCCAACACCTGTTGAGATGGCACCTGATTTTCGCCTGCCCACTCTGGTTAACGGCGAAATTGTGTTAAGCGACTTTCAAGGCACTGATGAGCAGGGCAAATGGGTCCTCATCAACTTCTGGGCAACATGGTGTATTCCTTGCCGTGATGAGATGCCCTATCTACAGGAATTGGCCGACAGATACCCAGAGCAGTTGGTGATACTCGGTATCAACATGCGCGAAGAGCCGGACGAGATACAGCCCTTTTTGGATGAGTTGGGTGTCACCTTCCCCATACTGCTTCAACCCGACAACGACACCCTGCTCAACTATGGGGTACGCGCCTTGCCGCTGTCCTTCATGGTAGACCCAGCGGGTGTGTTACAGATGCGCCGTGTGGGACCATTGCAGCCAGAGGTGTTGGATGCGTGGCTGGCAGACCGTCTCGCTGGTATGTAACCAGTCACTGGAAATATTGTGAGACACCTGTGTACCCTGAATCTACCTCACAATTTTCCAAATGTTCTATCGTGCTTTATACTATCCACATGAAACAACCATCGATGCATCTAGACCAATCACAACTGAATACAGAGGAACACCCTGAACAAGAACCATCCAAGCCAAAAAAGCTGACCAAATGGCATGAGTATTTGGGGACACAGTTTGAATTGCTGATGGACGGTTTGCCCATAACCGTGCTGACCAGCCTGCCGTTGATGAGCCAACCACCGCAAGCCGACGTTGTGCTGCTACGCCGAGATTATCCCACATGGACGGATGAAGTGCGCGCACGGTTGCCAGATGCCATCCGCGATACTGAGGCCAGCGATATCTTGATTGAGTTCAAATTCACGGAATCATTGAATGAAACAGCCAAAGAGCAGGCAATCATCTATGACTATCTCTATAAACGGCACAAGTTGGGTCAAGAAGCCTATGATAGGCCAAAGGAGCGCAAGAAGGAGACTCTAGCGACGTTTCTTCTCAGTTCTCAATCACCGACCAAAAAGACATTAACTCGCCTGGGCTATGCACCAACTGACCAAAAAGGTGTCTATCAAAGTGCCGAGGCTGGCGCAAGTCGTGTCACTGTATTGTTGCTCAATGAACTGCCGTTGAATCGAAATAATGCCTTTGTCAAGTGCTTTGCCAGCCACAAAAAAGTGCGAGAGGCGGCATTTGCCTTACTCAGACAGGAAGAACCCGACACCATATCAGATGAGTTTGATTATTTTTTGAGGGCATTACATAGCCTATTTGAAGAGAAGAGGGGTGAAAATATGTTACGAGAACCAGTCCTACAAGTAACAAAAGAGGAAATGATTGAATATGGCCGCGAACTTGTAGCGGGCGGCATCCGGCACATTCCTACAAGAATCATTGCCGATGCAATTCCGCCAGAAGAGTTTCTTGAGTTTATCCCCACAGAGAAGCGGTTGATGGGGCTACGGCCAGAGGAAATTTGGCAAATTCCTTCTATGCACCAAACACTCCAAGAACGCGAACAGCAAAGCGAGTTACGGAGCCAACAACGAACATTACTACGTTCATTACGCCGCAAATTTGGCGACATTCCCGACAACATTGTGACGTTGATTGAGCAGACCGATGATGCCGACCAGCTTGATGCGTGGATGGATGCGATCTTTGATGTGGATACGCTGGATGAGATGGCGTTTGAGGTTGCATAATTGCTATCATGCCATACACATATAGTTATTTCCTAACCACATTTAGGTCTATATAAGATTCCAGACCGACTTTTAAAGGCCGAAAAATGGCGAGTCGGTCGGTTTTTTAGGGGATGAGAGTTCTTCACAAAACACATTTTGATTATTTCATTGAATAGGAAAGTATAAAATCAGCTAGTCAGCCAGTCAGCTAGTCAGCCAGTCAGCTAGTCAGCCAGTCAGTGTGCTGAAGTGCTGAGTAGCTGACTAGCTTTTTCATCTGGTCAATTTTAGCGTGTAGAATAATTGCTCAAGATGAGAGACTCACAAGGCGAAATCGAGATAGACTCTTATTTCGTTCATTTTGGCTGTTATTTTTTACCACTTCTGGCAATTTGGACCATGAAATCAACTTTGACAAAGAGCATTGCCCTATGCTATCCTTTCAAAACGATTTACTAAATTGATCAATCATCTATATTTTACAACCATTTAAGGGGAAATAACATGATCAAACGACAAATGAGTCGTCGTGACTTTTTGCGCGCCAGTGCAATGGCAACAGGTGCATTGGCTCTGGCTGCGTGTGCGCCAGCAGGCGCGCCAGCAGGTGGCGGCAGTGAAGCCGCGTCTTCTGAACCAGGCGTTATCCAATGGTGGTTTGGCTGGGGTAACTTGGAGCCAGCAGTAAAGACGATTATGGAGCGTGAAGATTTCCAAGAGCACATCGGTGGACAGACGCTTGAAATCAAGGCTGGCGGTGTGGCTGAACCACTGTTGGCTGCATTGGCTGCGGGTGAACCACCCGATGGTGGCTCGAATATTGACTACCCGGGTATGTGGACACGCGGCGTCGTCATTCCAGTCAATGACCTGATTGAGGGCAGCGACTTGATTAATTCAGATGATGTGGTTGAGGCTGTTTGGCAGGGTGCATATTATGGTGGCGACATGATTGGTGTGCCAAGCATTGAGTCCTATCTCTGGTATGGTCTAAACTACAACGCCGCCCATGTTGAAGAAGCGGGCTTGGACCCAGATAACCCACCACTGACGTGGGAAGGGTGTCTGGAATGGCACAAAGAATTGACACAATTTGATGATGGTGGCAACCTGCTCAAGATTGGTCTTGACCCCATTGACGCAATGGCGGGTGAGCCAGACTTTGCCGCTGCTTCCTTTGGACACCAATGGTGGGATGAAGACACCAATAGCTTTGCACTGGACCATGAATTGATGGCCGCCGCGATTGACATGCAGGCTGAATTCTACCGTATCGCAGGTCCAGACAACTTTGCAGGCTTCCGCCAGGTTGAAGGACAAGGCGGTTGGGGTGGCGCATTCAACGCCGAAGTGCAGTCGATGATTATCGAAGGCTACTGGCACGCTGGTGAGACCACGATCCAGAAGCCAGAAGTTGCCGAACACAACCGTGCTACATGGGCACCTGTACCAACAGACCGCGAAGGCACAAAGATCATGGCAACGGGTCCACACATGGTGCAGATTTTTGGTGAAGGCAAGAACCAAGAGGGCATGTTCCAGGTCTCAGAATATCTGCATAATCATGCAGCCATGGACATCATCTTTGAAGAGGTTGGCTGGATCATGGGTGTCAACTCTTGGCTGGCGAAGTTGGATGCCAATGCCTATCCAGGCCTGGCCTTCTATGTCGATGCACGTGACCAAGTTGACGAATGGCTCATCGGTCGCCGCTGTCCAATCCACTGGTTTGTCAACACCCAACTCTGGGAACTGCGCGAACAGGTCTACCGCGATCTGATGACACCACAAGAAGCTGCGGACGAACTGCAACGTCGTGCGGAGGCTGAGTGGGATGCGCAGGGTTTGAGCTAACACTTGGTAGGCCAGTATTCGGTAGGTCAGTAGGTCAGTAGGTCGGTATTCGGTGACTGATGACCGACCTACCGACCTACCGAACACCGATCTGCCACACTACAAGTCTTCATAAACGGAAATAATCTATGTCTGTCATGTCGCTAAAACCGCGTAACATGTCCGACGGTGAATGGAAGAGCCTGGGGATGGGATTGCTCTTTGTATCGCCGTGGATATTGGGCTTTGTGCTATTCACCATCTATCCGCTCATCGCCTCAGTTTATTACAGCCTCACCCGCTATGATATCGTGCGTGATCCCGTTTTCATTGGCGCAAAAAATTACACCACAATTTTCACCACCGATCCCCACTTCTGGGATGTCATGTACAACACCATGTTCTATGTAGTGTTAAGTGTCCCACTGGGAATTATCTCGGCCTTCTTCATCGCCAACCTGCTCAACACCAAACTAATTGGGCGATCCGTCTTTCGCGGCATCATCTATGTCCCCGCCATTGTCCCAGCGGTCTGTTCGGCCATGGTCTGGCAATTCTTGCTCAATGTCCAGTATGGCGCAATCAACGGTATGTTGCGCTACTTTGACCTACCGATTATTCCGTTTTTGTCGAATCCGAGCTTTGCCAAGCCATCACTGATTATGGTTTCAGCATGGGCGCAAGGAGCCGCCGTTGTCATTTTTTTGGCAGCGTTGCAGGATGTGCCCAAATCACTCTATGAAGCCGCCACCGTTGATGGCGCAGGCTGGTGGGCAAAGTTCCGCAATGTCACCATTCCGCTGACCACGCCGATTATTCTCTTTAACCTGCTTATGGGATTGATTGGTGCGTTCCAAGAATTCACGATTCCTTGGCTGTTGACAGGCGGCGGCCCCATGAAGTCCACCGAATTTTATCTGATTCATCTCTATCGACGGGCCTTTACAGACCTACGCATGGGCTTCTCGTCGGCGTTGGCATGGATTCTCTTTGTAATCATTCTCTTCTTCACCTTTGTCCTCTTCCGCACATCCGCCCGTTGGGTCTACTATGGAGGTGAAAAATAATGGCTGCCACAACACAATCACAGGGGTCACAGTTTAGTACAACACCGACCATGCGTAGCAATCGAAGCTATTGGCTACAGAATCTGGGGGGCGAGCTATTCAAGTATGGCATGTTGGTTCCAATTACGATCAGCTTTGCCTTTCCACTCTACTGGATGATTGCCTCTGCACTCAAGGACGACTCACAGGTCTACACGATTCCACCGGTCATCGTGCCATCACCGCTCTTTTTCAACAATTTTATAGAAGGTTGGTCGATTCTGCCCTTTTCGCTCTATGCATTCAACTCCATTTTTCGCTACGTACTGCCCGTCATCGTTTTCACCCTCCTCTCATCCACCATCGTGGCCTATGGCTTTTCACGGCTACGCTGGCCGGGGCGTGATAAACTCTTCTGGGTCTGTATGATGACCATGATGTTGCCGTGGGCCGTGACGCTGATTCCGCTCTACATCACCTATCGCAACTTTGGCTGGCTCAATACCTATCTGCCGCTGGTCGTCCCAGCCCTCTTTGGACACCCCTACATGATCTTCCTGCTACGACAATTCTTCCTGACCATTCCCGAAGAGCTATCCGACGCTGCCCGCATTGATGGGGCGAGTGAATTTGGCATCCTCTTCCGCATCATTCTGCCATTGTCCGTGCCAGCACTGGCCGTACTCGGTCTGTTCCGTTTCCTCTGGGCATGGAATGACTATCTGGGACCACTGATCTACCTGCGCGACGAAGCACAATATCCACTCGCCTTGGGCATCCATCAGCTGTCTCGCATGGCGCGCGACATCGGTAACTTTAGCAATGGCATTCCTTACCTGATGGCGGTGAGTACCATTGTGGCCTTGCCCATTATCATTGCCTTCTTCATGGCACAGCGGACCTTTATTGAGGGTATTTCGATGACGGGTATGAAGGGGTAAGAGGGAAGTTGATTTTACTCTGCATACCGCCGTGCAAACTCCACAATTGTATAAAACATATTTTCCCCAGCCTCCGGCATGTTCTCATCAATACGCAAATAGTGACTGACATCTGTATAGTAGAAGACCTCAAGTGGAACGCCCGCAGCGCGCACGGCGGCCTCCAACTCATAGGCTTGTTCGATGGGGATGATGGTGTCGGAGTCGGTGTGGATAATCAGCGTTGGTGGGAGTTGACTGGCGGTGTAGACGGGTGAGTAGCGCATGAAATCGAGTGGGTGCAAATTGGGTCGTCCCAAGGCGGGGATCAGGAACTCATACTCTGGCAAAATGCTAAGACGCCCAGCATAGAAGTCGGCGGATCCACTAAAGGCGTTGCTGATCCCACCAACGGTTGTCCATGCCGAAATCTGGTCACCTTCATCGCGCAGCAGCCGATGCATAACGGCACTGCTAAAGCTGCCACCCAGAGCCATCGGTTTGCCACCCGTTATATGTGGAGAGAGTATACCTTCGCGTGCCAGTGTTAATGCCACGCGCGCATCAGCGGCATGGGCATCAATATCCACACCATGCGCCACATTCAAGGAGATGGCAACCACAATAAACCCCTGCGCCGCCATCGCCACATTTACAGGTTCCCATAAATCGACATAATTGGGAAACACATAAAACACAAGGGGCAATTTGTCATCCAAGGATAGGTGTAATGGCGTATAGACGCGCAGTGAATCTGTCCGTGTCTCTTGGTAGTCAAACTGCCACGCCTCTACCTCTGCTGCGGACTCAGGCGGGAAAAGGGCGGTGGCAGAATAGATGGCTGTGCGTGATAGATTGACGCTGGTTGCCAGTGGTGCAGGTAGTGGTGGTGGGATGCGCTCTTGCAGCGTGATGGTACGGGCAAAGGATACTTGATTTGGCTCGATTGTGACAAGGTAAGGTGTCCCAAATATATCGGTTGCCATCGTTTCATCAAATACATGGGTCTGATTGCCCCCCACAGCCACAGGGACATATTGTCCCGGTGGAATATCCATGATGGTGTAATAGCCATGCTCATTGGTCTGTGTACTATAGGGTGTACCTGTACGCTCGGCCACCAAAACCGAGACACGAGTAGCGGCCTTGTCATTGTACATCACGCGGCCAATGAGCGCACCACTGGAAACCTCTTGACGAGGCAACTCTGATGGTTCTTGAGCTCGCGAATTTGCAAAAGAATCCATCTGTTGAGAAATTAAATAGCCAACCACATTCGCCTCTGGCGTCGGTTGGCAAGCCACAAGAATCGTGCCAACCAAGCCACAAATTAAACTACAAATTGTTCGTGTCAGACAAGAAATTTGCCAATCATATCGACTCATACAACCTCACAACCTTGCGCCCATTTGAATCAGGCTCTATACTTACAAGATACAGTAATTAACAAAATTTACTCAACTAAATGAGGCAAAATATATAATGACAGCAGGTTATTACCGCTTTCCAACAATCAACAATGATACTATCGTCTTTGTCTCAGAAGATGATCTCTGGCATGTCCCGGCAGCAGGAGGCGTGGCACGCCGTTTAACAAGCAATTTTGGGTCGGTCAGCTATCCCAGTCTATCTCCCGATGGTCAGTGGTTAGCCTTTGTGGGGCGAGAAGAAGGGACATCCGAGGTATATGTTATGCCCGCAGCAGGGGGCAGCGCACAACGGCTCACTTTTTTAAGTGGGGGATGTTGTGTTCTGGGGTGGACACCAGACAGCCAGTCCATTCTTTTTAGCAGCGCGCATCGCGAAACAACCGCGCGCGAACATAGTTTGTACCAAATATCGCCAAACGTCAAAAATGGCGAGGTACAGATGTTGCCCTATGGCCCAGCACGCACGATTGCGATGGGCAACAATCATGAAGTCGTTTTGGGTCGCAACACAGGCGATCTATCCCGTTGGAAACGCTATCGTGGGGGGACAGCGGGGCATTTGTGGATTGACCAAACAGGGGACGGTGGGTTTGTCCGCTTGATGCCACAGGACGACGATGGGAATCCCATCAACGGCAACATTGCGTCACCGATTTGGATGGCAGACACAACAGTAGATACAGTAGCAGACACAAATGGCGAGGGGGCGCATCGGGTCTTTTTTGCCAGTGACCATGAAGGCATCGGCAATCTGTACAGTTGTGCGCCCGATGGCACGGATTTACGCCGCCACACCGATCACGAAGATTTCTATGTGCGCAACCCAAGCCGCGATAGCGCCCCCGACGGTCAACGCATTATCTATCACGCTGGGGCGGACCTTTTTGTCTATGATTCGACAACGGACGAAACCACCAAAGTGGCAATCGAGTATCACAGCCCACAGATTCAACGCAACCGCAAATTTGCCTATGGTAGTCGCTATGTCCGTGATGTTGATTTGCATCCGTCGGGGCTAGCAATGGCTGTCACCGCACGTGGCAAACCCTTTGCCTTTCACAATCATGAAGGCCCAACCGTGCAATATGGAAAGCGTGATGGTGTGCGCTACCGGCTTGCCACCTGGCTCAACGATGGACATCGCATCCTCATGGTCAGTGATGAACCCGGCGAAGAGGTACTCGAAATTCATACCAGCGATTTGGATGAACCCATTCAACGGCTGGAGGGCTTGGATATCGGTCGCCCTATCAGCATCAAGATTTCGCCAGCAGAAAACAAAGCCGCCATCACCAATCATCGTCATGAATTGATTATTGTCGATCTGGATAAACTTCCAGAGAAAGAGGAAATGTCTGAGGGTGACTGTGCTGAGAGTCCTGATGCTGAGAGTCCTGATGCTGAGAGTCCTGATGCTGAGAGTCCTGACACTGAGAATCCTGAAGCTGTGAACAATGACGAAGGGCGTGTCGAAAACGCGGCAGATGAGTCTGTTCAGGAAGATTCTGTGCAGGAGGAGTCTGTCGAAGAGACGCCACAATACCAGATGACCATTGTCGACCGCAGCCCCTATAGCCGGATTTCTGGGTTTAATTGGTCACCGGATGGTCGTTGGCTTGCCTATGGCTTTAGCGGGACATCGCAGACCACCGCAATCAAGCTTTATCGCTTGGCTGATCCGGACGCTGAAGATGAATCTTTACATGAGGCCAGTACACATACTGTAACCAAACCCGTGCTGCATGATGTCATGCCATCTTTTGACCCAGAAGGAAAGTATCTCTATTTTCTAAGCTACCGTGAGTTTAATCCAGTCTATGATGCCATGCACTTTGACATTGGCTTCCCTTGGGGCATGCGGCCCTATCTACTAACACTGCGCAAGGATGTGCTCAATCCATTTGTCCCCCGACCCGACTTTGAGGAGGGCAATGGAAATGGCAACGGTCAGGGCAATGGTGAGGGGGCGTCCGCAGAGGAAGAGGAGGAAGCGGGTGACGCTGGCGAGGAAGAGATGGTCGAGGAGGTTGATACAGACGAGGATTTGTTAGATGAATCGCTGGATGATGCATTGGATGAAACAGGCGAGGAGGAGGACCTGGGAGAGGATGAACTTGATGAGGGTGAAGAGAGCAGCCCTGCACCAGTTCATGCATCTGTGATGGCGAGTGACACCGATGAGGCGGGTGAAAGTGCGGGTGAGGCTAAAGATGATGCAAAAGAAGAGGCCACCAATGGCGCATCCGTTGGGGAGGCAAAAGAGGCAGATACGGAGCAAGAGCCTGAAAAACCCGCCCCACGAAATCCAATGCCCTACTTAAAGATTGACTTAGAGGGCATGGCAGAGCGCATCTTGGCCTTCCCAGTCAGTGATGATCGTTATGGACAGATTGAAGGGGTGCCGGGCAAAGCACTCTTCACCTCCTTCCCAGTCCGTGGACGCTTGGGGGTTGATGATGATGACGAGGACGAGGATGAAGAGGCCAACGATGGTTTGTTGCGTGCCTATATCTTTAAGGAATATCGCACTGAGGCCCAGATATCCGGCATTGGCGGGTTTCAGATTTCAAAGAGCATGAAAAAGCTGGCCTATCGCAGTGGATCCAGTGTTCGTGTTGTGGCAGCGGGTGAAAAAGCCCCGGTCATCCCGGGTGGACCATCACGCAAAACAGGTTGGCTCAATCTGAATCGGATCAAGGTTTCCGTCGATCCACAACAGGAATGGCTCCAGATGTTTAGCGAAGCGTGGCGTCTCCAGCGCGATCAATTCTGGACAGCCGATATGAGCCAGATAGACTGGCAGGCGATCCATGAGCGCTATCGGCCACTGGTCAAACGCGTCAGTACACGCAATGAATTTAGTGATCTCGTCTGGGAGATGCAGGGTGAGTTAGGAACCAGCCACGCCTATGAGTATGGGGGCGATCACCGACCCAACCCACGCTATTATGGTCAAGGCTTCCTGGGTGCCACCATTACGTGGGATGAGGATGCAGGCGGCTATCGTGTCCAAGAGATTCTGCGTGGTGATGCGTGGGATAGAGACGCCCATTCACCATTGGCGGTTGCAGGCATTGATGTGCGTGTAGATGATGTGATTTTGGCCGTCAACGGTCAACGACTGACTGAAGAACTCAGCCCTGCCCAATTGCTGGTAAACCAAGCGGGTGAAGAGGTGCTGTTGACGATTGCACCGCGCTCAGAAGATTATGAAAAGATGCGGGCATTGGAAGGGTTAACCGCAGAGGACGCAGAGAACGCAGAGAAGAATGAGGGTGGTGAGGCCGCCGAAGGGGATGTGGCTATTGTTGTCTCGGAGAGTGAGACGGATTTAACCGCAGAGAGCGCAGAGAGCGCAGAGGAGGACGGGGAGAGTACAGGTGTTGTTGAAGAGACGACTCCGGCTGAGGGTGAAGAGGTTGCGGATGGTGAAGCTACAGATGATGAGGCTGAGGATAGTGAGGCTGAGGATAGTGAGGCTGAGGATGACCAGGCTGTGGAGTTGACCAAGAAGCCACCCAAGCGAGGGGCCATCGTCAAGACAGCCTATAGCGAGATTGCGATTCGCTATCGAGCATGGGTCAATGGCAACCGTGAACGCGTCCATGAGGCCACCGATGGGCGTATCGGCTACGTACATATTCCTGATATGGGGGCCAACGGCTATGCCGAGTTCCATCGTGGCTATCTGGCCGAAGTTGACCGTGATGGCTTGATTGTCGATGTGCGCTACAACGCGGGTGGTCATGTCAGCCAGCTTATCTTAGAGAAACTGGCGCGACGGCGAATCGGCTATGATGTCTCGCGCTGGGGCGGCATCGATCCCTATCCCAACGACTCTGTGGCGGGGCCTATCGTCGCCTTGACCAATGAACATGCGGGCAGTGATGGCGACATCTTCTGTCACAGTTTCAAGCTCATGAAGCTCGGTCCACTGATTGGCAAGCGCACCTGGGGCGGCGTCATCGGCATTTCACCCCGCCATGCCCTCGTAGATGGCACAATCACGACACAGCCAGAGTTTAGCTTCTGGTTTGAGGATGTCGGGTGGCATATCGAAAATTATGGCACAGAGCCAGACATCGAGGTCGATATCGCACCCCAAGATTTTGCGGCAGGGCGTGATCCACAACTGGACAAGGCCGTGGAGGAAGCGTTGCGGTTGCTGGCCGAGACGCCGATTTTGAAGCCGGATATGAATAGCCGACCCAGCCTAGCATTGCCAAAGTTGCCACCTAGAAAGAAATAAGTCAAAGAGTACAAGCAGAGGGGGCGATGAGGGTATCAACTCATCGCCTTTTCTATTTGAAGAAACCTTAGTTTAAATTATTGAGAGAGAAAATAGACCTATGAAAGATTTAATCACACACTATGCGTCGCTATCGGTTGATGAGATTCGTAGCGAACGTGCAGGACAACATCTGGATAATGATTTGCTCGATGTATGGGATTACTTTGACGATGAAGATGATATAGACCGATCCATCGCAATCTTAGAACTGGTACTGCAATCCCCAGAGATTGATTCGGAACTTCACTACGATGAGCTTTATGATTCACTGGTGGGTTATTTGGTGAAACAAGGAGATGTCCAAGGTGCGCTCCGCTGGGGTCACATGGGTGTTGCCTACTCACTGAAGAGTCCTGATCTACTGTACCCTCAAGCCTATCGTTCGCTTGCACAAGTCTATCTCGCAAGCGGTGATTTTGATACAGCGTTGGCGATGATGACCAGAAACCTGCAAAGCGAGCCAGAGGATACATTGAATCATCATCTACTGGGTTCACATCTGCCATACTATGGCTTGGCTTCCTTGGCGGTGGAGGTACTGGACCGAGGTATCGTATTATCGCAAGCAGAAAGCCATTTGGATTTTTTGGTGTTGCCTCAAGGCTTTGACGATCTACACCAACATGCAATCACCGTGTCTAACAACGAAGAAAGCCGTATGAGCGAAATTAGCCCCGATGTTTTGCAAGCATTTCGTGAGGCACTGGCGTTAACCCAACGCCCCAATGATAGCTACCGAAATTATTTAGCCCCTGTAGACCAGGTAATCACGGGGACAGATGGCGCATATCAAACCGTTGCGGAAGCCATCTTGGATCCGGCATCTAATCTAGGCAAAGTGCTTGCCCCCGATTTACTCCGGATATGTTATGAACATGATTTCACTGGGAAGCCTGCCATAGGCCGTGCCTTGGACTTGCTGCGTCAACTCCAAGCCAATAACATTGTGGCTTTAGATTGGCTAGCTGAGTGGCTGGAAACGGCAGACGCCGACTGGCTACAGACATGCTATTCACAGTATATTGGCAAAACAGGTGGATACACGCATGACGAACTGATAGCAATTGCACAGGGCACAGGACCTTCCAACAATGTGCGCGATTATGCGGTTAGAGCCTTGTTAGAGCGGATGCAAGAGGATGTCGTACCGACCGATGAAGTTATCACGCTGCTCCGCCATTTGCTCACACGCCCAGAAGCAGGCGAAACCGTTGAAGAGGAACAGTTTATCGCCTACTTAATCAGTCAAATCGCCGAGGCCAAACTGATAGAGCTTTATCCTGAAATCGAGGCTGCTTTTAATGAAAGCCGAGTCGATGTACGATTTGCGAGTCTCGCCTTTGCACAAGAACGGTTGGGGATGCCTGTCACCGCACCACGAGGCGGTCATAAAGATGATGCCTTCTACTTGCCGTTGACCTGCACAGTTTGCGGGCGTCAACGCCCCCATCATGTACAGCACATCACCGTTGATGATGTCATACGAGATCAGCAAGTGGATCAGGTAGGGGCTGATTATGACGGCTATACAATGGACCGAGAAATTACTTGCCCTAAATGCGGTGCGCATGACCAATATAAGCTAAGTTATGAAGGAAAGGTCATGCTTGAACTCTATGGCTTTATGCCTTGGCGTAATGAGGAGGAAGGGCGGCTGGTTGAGTCTCGACCAGGCACCGGATCAGATCGATATGACCTACCCTACGTCTATCACATGAATGCCTCCATGCCAGAACGATTTGTCGATAAATATCCAGATTACCCCATGCAACCGCTGGAGGGCATCAAGCTCTATCAGGACAAAATTGCTGCCGAACCAGACAATTGGCACAACTATGTGCGCTTGGGCTATATTTTGCGGACGGTCTACCGCAGTGCGGAAGCCCTTGAGGTATTTACGAAAGCCTTTGACTTAGCTGGTGAACAGATTAATGAGTCGGGTCGGAACACACCCGCCTATCTCAACCTTACGTTGGCCTTTGCAATGGCACAGCATGACTTTGGCGACTATGGGTATGCCGAAGAATTCTATTCGGAATGTCAAATCAAAGCAGAAGATACGTTGCGAGTGATGGCTGGCGACCTTGAGTTCGATGTTGAGAATGGTTTTGATCCAGAGTCCGTCTATCTTCCTGAACTATCAGAAACGGAGTCCGAAGAATGGGAGGGTGAGCTAATTAAAGTTCTTGAGTATGCGAATGTTGGTCGAGAATTGCTCCGACGAAGACGACCCAGCCAGTGGGCCAATGAGCATTTCGATATTGTGCTCGACCCGCCCAAGGAGGATGAATATCGCCCCAAATCTTCTGGTCGGAAACGGGTGAAGCCGAAGCGCTCAAAGAGTAAGTCACATCAAGTGAAGATGCAGAAGAAGAAAAGCAAAAAGAAAAAGAAGCGGAAATAGTGTCACTGATTGCGCTGTCGATTTGACGGATAAAGGATCGAGACTACCAGAGTGGACCAATGCCTCATTATTTATAAAGGAAAAAAATATCATATGCGAGAACAAATCAACGACACCGACCCTCACATCCGCAAACTCATGATTGAGGGCTACCGTCGGATGTCACCTCAAGAAAAAATCAAACGTGTTAACGAATTGACCAAAACGATCCAAATGTTAGCGTTAATACGTATTCGCAAAAAATATGGCGATATTTCGGAACGAGAGCAACGACTTCGATTGGCCTCATTATGGCTGGACAGAGAAACCATGATCAAGGTTTTCGATTGGGACCCGAAGGAAAAAGGGTATTGAGAAGATATATGAGAAAACATCCATTGTCTATTCAACTTTCACTTCTGGGCTTGATATTCATCTTTACAGCCTGCATCCAACCAACTCAGCCAAATTCAATTCAACCAACTCCAACAACCATCCAACAACCACAACCCGTCCTCGCCAACTCCAGCTTTGAAGACAATACCGACGGCTGGGACAATCTCACAGTAGGCGACAGCGAATACTTTGCGCCAGTCGATGGCAATGCCTATGCCATTATCGCAGGTGACAGCGCACCAACGATACAAGAAACCGACTACATCATCACGGCTGGTGAAGTCTACACGCTCACGGTGTGGGCGAGAAGCATCAATGAACGCAAGAACACGGCCATGACTACTGCAGAGGCTCAGTTCTATGCAGGTGAAACCATGATTGCGTCTGTGATGGCGGATGTCAACGCGATGCGACTCACAGGCTCACCGGAATTTTATCCCAATGATGATGGGGGTAATGTGTGGATCGACCAAGGCTATCGCATGGAGTTTGCGGATCGGGTTTTCTATCAGTTGGAGAGCGATGACCCGTTGGCGGATCCGTGGTCGCGGGTGGTGGATATGGATTATGACACGGACATGGCGGTGGGGCAGGTGATTACGCCCAACGGGTTGAAGGCGTTATACAGCACCTATTATGATGATGGGGCACATCCATACTCGGAGATCCTGCTGATTACGGCATCTGGGGAACCACCGGACTACACATGGCGTCAAGAAGAGGTCGTGCTGTCGCATGATGGCGATGAGGAACCATGGACGATTGATGCGCACCTGACATTTGATGAGGAGACAGGGCGGTTGTGGATGACATGGGGTGGTGGCACGGTCTACGTTTCAGAGATGAACCCAAGCGATGGGCTGTTGTTGAGCCATCCGCCGGACCCAGAGTTTGACACACATCCGGCGGGGACACACACGGCGGTTGCTACGTGGAATGGTGATGAGTGGACTGATGGCAACGATTGGTTTGAGGGGGCCGCGCTCTATAAACATGATGATTATTGGTAC
>JBCCFC010000138.1:0-16017 GCA_039029935.1 Chloroflexota bacterium | reverse complement strand
CAATGAACGTGTGTACGTTAATTAATCGCTATTCCTAAGGAATGAGAATAAAATAAAGCCGGAAACTTAGGCGATTTCGGGGAAAGAATATACCAAAGAGACAACGTATTCGTACAGGCTTTATATACCAACTGCTCGTATGGACTTGATATATAAAGCCTGTACGAATACGTTGTCTCTTTGGTATATTCTTTCCCCGAAATCGCCTAAGTTTCCGGCTTTATTTTATTCTCATTCCTTAGGAATAGCGATTAATTAACGTACACACGTTCATTGAGCACGCCCCGTGCGGCTCTAATCTAAATGGGTACGTTATTTCATTGCCATTCCTTAGAGAGGAACCACGCCTGCATACTTTACCCCCGTGAGGTATGCAATGTCGCGGTTCCACGTGGTCAGGTCGTCGAGGCTAAACTGGTTGAAGTGGCGATGTCCACATGCACGCGCCAACACTTCCATCAGTTCGACAGTGGCTTCGAGATAGGTCTTGAGGCGCACGGCGGACTTCCGAATCTCTAGGCGAGCGCGTAAATCCTCTTTTTGGGTGGCAATACCGACCGGGCAGTTGTTGGTGTGACAGGCTCTCATGCCCAAACAGCCAATGGCCTGAAGGGCCGAGTTGGAGATTGCCACTCCGTCAGCCCCCAACGCCATTGCTTTCACAAAGTCCGATTCCGTGCGCAACCCACCAGTGATAATCAACGTCACATCGCGGCGTCCTCGCTTGTCCAGATGTTGGCGGGCACGAGCCAATGCCGCCATCGTTGGCACAGAGATGTTTTGCTTGAAGAGGTTGGGGGCCGCACCTGTCGCACCGCCACGCCCATCCAGAATGATGTAATCGATGCCCACGCTGAGGGCAAAGTCGATGTCTTCCTCGATGTGCTGGGCCGACATTTTGACGCCGATGGGGATGCCGCCTGAGATTTCGCGGACTTCGGCAGCGACTCGCTGATAATCCTTCACACCAAAAAGATCAGGGAAGGTGGCGGGGCTGATGGCGGGTTCACCCTCGTTCAGTCCACGCACCTCGGCGATTTTTCCGCGTACCTTGTCACCAGGCAGATGTCCCCCTGTACCCGTTTTGGCACCCTGCCCCGCCTTGAAGTGAAATGCCTGTACACCCGTCACTTTATCCAAACTCCAGCCAAAACGCCCCGATGCGAGTTCATAAAAGTACCGTGAATTGGCAGCCTGTTCTTCGGGCAACATCCCGCCCTCACCAGAGCAGATGCCCGTACCCGCCATTTCCGCCCCTGTGGCAAGCGCAACCTTGGCCTCCTCGCTCAACGCCCCATAGCTCATATCGCTGACAAAGAGCGGGATTTGAAGCGTCAGTGGCTTCTGCGCATTGGGACCGATGACCAACTCTGTGCTGACTGGCTCATCATCGAGCAGGGGACGACGTGCCAACTGTGCGGTGACAATGTTGATGTCATCCCAACGAGGCAGGTCGGTCAGCGGCACACCCATCGCCGAGACAGGACCGTGATGCCCCACTTTGGATAGCCCGTTCTTGGCGAGATTTTGAATATAGCTATTAAATGGCTCTTCGGCTGCGCCATGTAGATCGGCGTATTGCCCAAGGTAGGCTTGACGATTATAGGCTTGCGGGTTGTCCACGTGCCATGCTGCAATCTCGTTTTCGTCCACATACACAGCATCCTCCTCAAGATCGATCCATGCGGTGAATTTGTCGAGTACCTCTTCGTTGTTGTACTCGCTCACACCCGTATCATAGCGGTAGTCCCAGTTGTGGACACCACAGATCAGGTTGTGTCCGCTAATGTGACCATCACTCAGGAGCGCACCCCGATGGAGACAGCGACCATAGAGAACCGATACCTGATCGGTTTCGCTCTGATCCTGATAGCGGATTACCACCAGATCGACGTTGGCGACAAGGGCATGGGTGGGTGTGCGCACTGGCAATTCGCTCCATGTGGCAACTTTGACCTTTTTGATATTGCTTATTTCAGATAATGTCATCATTGTTCTCTCTTTTGTAAATTATTTAAACTTAAGTGCGGTGCATATCTACACCATCCAGCAACGCGACCAAGTGGTCAAGCGTCAATGGCTGCGTTGGCACAGTCTCGTCATTGTTTGCGATTGTTATTGAGGTTCAGTGTATGCCGCTTTGCGGTTTGTGAATGTCGGAATTCCAACATCTGGAAGAAATCTGTGGGTATGTCTATGTGTGCTATAATGGTAGCACCAAGCCGCATGATTTTAAGGTAATTGAGCGTTGGCATTCAGACATTGAGTAAAAACGAACGTTATTTTATATCTGCTCAATAGAAGTCCAACTTTTGCTAAAAGTTGGACTTCTACATTACACAAGGACATTGCTTATGAAAATGGAAGGTATCTTCACGCCTATCATCACGCCCCACCATGATGACGGCTCTATCGACCAGCAGGGCTTTGCGGGCATGGTCGAATTTTTGATTGATGCAGGGGTTCATTGCATCCTCATCGGTGGCTCGACGGGTGAATATTATGCCCAGACCTTTGACGAACGCGTCGAGATGATGCATCTAGGCGTCGAGGTCATCAACAAACGGGTGCCGCTGATGATTGGTACGGGGTCCACACGCACAGAGGAATCGGTGGCATTGGCGAAAGCGGCCAAGGATGCAGGGGCGGATTCGATTCTAATCAACTCTCCGCCATACGCAGTCCCAACCGATCTGGAGAATGCCATGCACGCGTTACAAATTGACCGTGCTGCCAACCTGCCCATTCTGCTCTACAACTACCCACACCGTACCGGAACCAACATGGGGCCAGAATATCTGGACCGTGTGGGGCGATCCAAAAACTTTATGGGCATCAAAGAGAGTTCGGGCGACATCAACCGTGTGCATATGCTGGCACGTGACTATCCACACATCACGCTGGGTTGTGGCATGGATGATCAGGCGTTGGAGTTCTTTGCATGGGGCGCGCGCATGTGGATTTGTGCAGGCTCCAACTTCCTGCCCAAGGAGCATATTGCGCTCTACGAAACCTGTATGCTCAACAATGATTTCAACACGGGGCGGCGCATCATGTCGGCGTTGCTGCCATTGATGAGTGTACTGGAGCAGGGGGGCAAATTTGTGCAGTGTGTCAAGTATGGCTGCGAGATTGTGGGGCAGAAGGCTGGCCCACCGCGCGCACCGCTGCGACCGCTTACCAAGGATGATAAGCGCATCATGGACGAAACTGTGCGTACACTTCAAAAGACCATTGCCAGTATCATGGCTGAAGCAGGGGAGGCGTAAATCATGACCCAGCTATTAACGCATCAAGAATATCAAGCGATTGCCGCAGACCTGATTCTGCCCACCAACAGCTTTGTCAACGGCTCCTTCCGCCCTGCCAAATCAGGCAACACCATGTCATCCATCAACCCGGCGACGGGCGAAACATTGGCCGCGATTGCTGCCTGCCAAGCCGACGATGTCGATTATGCAGTTGAAAAGGCACGTCAAGCTTTTGATGATGGTCGCTGGCGTACACAGCATCCCAGTGAGCGCAAGGACATCCTCATTCGACTCTGCAAGTTGATGACGCGCAACCGTCGAGAATTGGCCGTTCTTGAATCGCTCGACAGCGGCAAGCCCATCCGCGACTGCGAGGAGATCGACGTGCCGGAGTCGATCCATGTCATCAAGTGGCACGCCGAACTGACCGACAAGCTCTATGACCAGACGGCTCCGGTAGGTGAGGATGCGATGGCAATGATTATCCGTGAACCCATCGGCGTGGTCGGTGCGGTGCTACCCTGGAACTTCCCGCTGCTCATGGTGGCGTGGAAAATTGGTCCTGCCCTGGCTGCTGGCAACTCGGTTATCCTCAAACCCGCCGAGCAGACCTCCATGACCGCGCTGCGCATGGCAGAGTTGGCTATCGAAGCGGGTATGCCAGCAGGTGTTCTCAACGTGGTGACAGGCATGGGGCCAGAGGTGGGCGAGCCATTGGGGCGTCATCCCGATGTGGACATGATCAGCTTTACGGGTTCGACCGAAACAGGGCGACGTTTCCTGAACTATTCGGCTGAGTCCAACCTGAAAAAAGTTGTGCTGGAGTGTGGAGGCAAAAATCCCTTTGTGGTCTTTGACGATGCCGAGGAGCTAGACCTGATTGCCGATCATGTGGTCAACGCCGCCTTCTGGAACATGGGCGAGAACTGTTCGGCAGCATCTCGACTCATCGTTCACGCTGATGTCAAAGAGGCACTGATGAAACGCGTGGTCGCACGGGCCAAAGAGTGGCGTACTGGCGACCCGCTTGATCCAGTCAATCAATTGGGCGCACTGGTCGATGGCGAGCATTTCAAGAAGGTGAAGTCCTATCTGAAAAAGGGCAAGACCAAGGGCGCAACCGTTCTCTATGGGGGTGAAACTGTGGACAAACGCTATGTCCTGCCCACTATTTTGGATGATGTGTCACCTGATGCGCCAATTGCCTGTGAGGAGATTTTTGGACCAGTGCTCTCTGTCCTAACGGTTAAAAGCAATGAAGCCGCTGTTGCAATTGCCAACGACACCGATTATGGACTGACGGCTTCGATCTTTTCTGCCAATGCCAAGAAAGCATTACGCGCAGCTCGTGCTATCCGTGCAGGCACAGTGACAGTCAACTGCTATGGCGAGGGCGATATTTCAACGCCATTTGGCGGCTATAAACAGTCTGGTTTTGGTGGACGCGATAATTCGATTCATGCGCATGATCAGTATACTGAACTCAAGACGATTTGGGTTGATTTGTCGGATCGAGCGAGTGATGAGTTGATTGACTGACGTTTGATAGTGTGGATCCCTGGTAAGTGTTCAGCTATAGACAAAAAAATGAGCATTTATCGGGGGATTTTCTCATTAGACTCCTTATTTTCCATACGATAGTTAGAATCTAATCACATCTTTGGTGCTTGCACATTATACTTCGTTTTCGTATACTGTGAATATGGTCTTTATAGAAACACCAATCTTTACAAAACGGGTACAGCAGTTATTGCCGGATACACACTATACAAAACTACAACAGGCAATTCTGCAACAGCCAGATATTGGAAGCATCATACCGCGCAGTGGTGGTATCCGAAAACTCAGATGGCGTCTGCCAGATGGTGGTAAACGCGGTGGTTTACGCGTCGTCTATTATTGGGACACACCGGATGATGTCATTTACATGTTGCTCGTCTATAAGAAAAATAAGCAGGAAGATTTAACGCCGAATCAGCTAAAAGCACTTCGTGGTGTTATGGAGGATTATTTAAAATGAACGATCATGATTTTGAAGAATTGGTTGAAAGCATCAAACAGGCAGGGCAGATTAAACGAGGTGAATTAGAGCCAAGCCGTCGGTTTGAGTTTAGTCGTCCTCTACAACAGTCATCAGAACTCCTCGGTGACACTGCTGTATATCAATACATCCAAGAAGATGATTTCCTAGAAATTTTCTTTCAAGAGGGCGAGATTAGTAATGAATCCACAGCAACCATTGAGCTAACCGACAACATTGTTCTTCGGTTTGACTCAACAACATCAACGCCACTAAGTCTGGCTTGCCTTAGTTTTTCTAAGTTGGTTGAGCCAACAGCCTATGGGGAAAAACATTTTGCACTACTTGTTGAGGAGTGGCCGGACAACGCTCTTGATAAAATCTGGCAAATGTTGCGTCAACCACCACTGACGGGTATATTACGGCTTGGAGGCTATATACCGACCGATGCACATACTGTCATTCCAATGACAACCATGAATCCAACTTTTGCGCCAGATTTAATGAGCACAACACCCCAAGCTGGGTTACGTAGATATTTATGAGCAAAAAAATCACCGTCACCAACACCCGTTCCGGCAACCCAGGCCAAACTGGATGGAATGCCATTCTACCACCACCACTGCCCGCCAATGTACTAGAGCAACACATCACCACCGACTGGCTCATCATCGGTGGCGGTTTTGCGGGGTTAGCCGCTGCCCGTCGCATGAGCCAATTGCGGCCGGATGACCGCACGGTTCTGCTAGAGGCCATCCGCATTGGCGATGGACCCGCAGGACGCAGTTCGGGCTTTATGATCGACCTACCGCATGACATCAGTGCGGAAAGCTATACAGGCGCATTTGACGCCGATAAGAAGCAAACCGAGATGAACCGCACTGCCCTGACCTTTGCGCAGGAAGCAGCGGATGATTATGATTTTAGCCAAGAGGTCTTTGATCCACGTGGCAAAATTAACGTCGCAGCCTCGGACTTTGGCGTCAAGCACAATATCGAATATGCGGAGTATCTATCGCAGTTGGGTGAACCCTATTCGGTGCTGGATGCCGAGGATATGAAGCGTATCACGGGGACCGAGTACTATTCGGGTGGGCTGCACACACCAAGGTCAAACATGATCCAGCCAGCGGGATTTGTGCGTGGGTTGGCGCAAGGGTTGTCACTATCGGGGGCGGTGGATATTTATGAAAACTCGCCTGTGATTTCCATGCAACGAGAGGGCAACACATGGCTTGTGCAGACACCACAGGGAACTGTTTCCACCCCCAAGATTATCCTCGCCGTCAATGGACACATCCAGAGCTTTGGCTTCTTCAAGCAACGACTGATGCATGTCTTCCTCTATGCCTCCATGACCCGTGCATTGACCGACGATGAAGTCAAGCGGCTTGGTGGCGAACCTGTATGGGATGCCGTGCCAGCCGATCCGCTTGGTTCAACGGTACGCCGCATCTCTGGAACTGGTGGAGATCGCATTCTGGTGCGCAATAAATTTCACTACAGTGCATCGTTAGAAGCCAAAGACCATCGTGTCCAGCGCGCAGCTCGTGACCATGACCGTTCATTTGCCGCCCGCTTCCCTATGCTGGACGGCGTGGACATGGAGTATCGCTGGGGGGGGCGTCTCTGTCTGAGTTGGAACAGTGTGCCTGTCTTTGGTGAAGTCGAAGAGGGGGTCTATGCAGCGGTCTGTCAGAACGGACTGGGCGCATCCAAGGGCATTCTTTCTGGGATGCTTGCCGCCGAGTATGCAACGGGGACAGCGAATCCGTATATTGACGAATATCTCACAGCCGCTCAACCAACGCGCCTGCCACCAGAACCCTTTGCCTCGATTGGGGCGACGGTCTACTTGAATTGGAAGGAACGGATGGCGGGGCGTGAGAAGTGAGGAAATAGGCATGGATATTCAGTTGACATAATAAGGTAATACCCCCGTAAATACAAAAGACCTGCCATTTGGCAGGTCTTTTGTAAGACAGTTGATTCAGTTCAGTAGGAAAGTACTGGAAGCGTTAGAAGTTTGTACCCGTAATTTTAGTTCTGGACCAGTGGCAAGAAAGTTGTGAATGTCTGCGCTGGATATTCGTTCATTTCCATGTCGGCGTCTACAGTGTTGACACCAAAGTCGAAAGCCGCTGCGCCACCCAACTCGCTGACCTCAACGACATGTGTGTCAGTCACAGTGTTGCCAGCTTCGCCCCATACTGCATAGCGACCGAAAGGCACGTTGCTCATCATGTAAACGCCATTGGCATCGCTTGTTGTTGTGAAGACCTCACGTGTTTCCAAGTTCTGCATGAAAACTGTGGCGTTTGGCAGTGTTGCTTCGGTCAAGTCCTGAATGTTGTTGCCGTTCTCATCTGCCCAAACTGTGCCGCTGACGAAGCTAGTAGCGTCGCTGTTGGCGAAGGCTGCTGTTGCGCCGAAAACCTGTGTCAGGATGATGATGATTGCGATTGCTGTTAATTTGATTGTGCTTGTGAAATTTACTGCCATTTTGCTTTCCTACCTTTTGAACTGTTGTCTAAATCAAGTTTGTCTTGATCTCAGTATAGCATGAGAAAAGCTGTTTGAAACTGTCACGTACCTGTTCAAAGTTGAAGGGTTGAAAGTTGAAGAGTTGAAGAGTTGAAGAGTTGAAGAGTCGGGCGGATAGATTGTTTAACTGCACAATTTTTGATAGAATATATTGATGAACTCTTGTGTTCTGTACAGTCTATCTTGGAAGAGAGGAGGGGTAAATGGCCTATAGCAGCTTAACACTTGATGGATTGCAAAGAGAATTTGGTTTAATCTATGAACATCGTCAAGGTCTATTCTCATCCTTCGAAGCCGTAGAAATCAGTGCGCATTTAACCGACACCTTAGATGAGAATATCCCGCTAGCTGTGGCGATCAATACAGAGAAGGCGCGGTCGGAGTTAATCATCTCAAATATGCTTGTTGAACTCCGCAAACAATTTGACCGCAAAATCACGTTCTTTTCGGGGATTGACTTTGAGGTTGATAAGGACAAGGGCTTAAATGGGTACTGTGATTTTATTGTCAGCCTCTCTCCACAGGTATTATTTCTCAATATGCCTGTGATCGCGTTTGTTGAAGCCAAAAATCATAACCCCATCACAGGTCTTGCACAATGCATTGGCGAGATGGTTGGCGCACAAATTTATAACCAGAAAAACAATACGCCATTGGACACTATCTACGGCTCCATCAGCACTGGAACTGGATGGATGTTCTTGAAACTCATTGACAAAACTGTCTATATTGACCTTATAGAATATAATATTGAACAACCTGGTCGGATTATTGGTATACTGTCAGCCATGCTGAAACAAACGGCGTGATGAGCCGTTATTGATCCCTTGCCATCTCTAACAACGCAATAAACATCTCTGCCACACCCTCTGGATCAGCAATAATATCATGCAAATCATTAACCCCTTCATTATACTTATTCATGCGCACTCGTTCATCCTCTAGCTGATCAAAGAAGGCAATCGCTTCATCATAACTTTGTTGTGCTGCCTCCACATCGCCCGCAGCGACATAGGCCAAGCCACGATTGATATAGGGTGAGAGGGCGAGAGGTTGCTGTTGGATGGACAGCAGCGATGCCTCTGCTGCCAATTCAAAATGTCGCGCTTCGTAGGCCCACCAGCCCAGCAGCCACAGTGGGTTGGCACCACCGCTTTCCTCTGGCGTGTTGAGCATCAACTCTGTGCCTTGGGTGGCAACGTCAATCGCCAGTTCAAACTCATCGGCGTTGAGCAGAATTCTTGTCAGCGTTTTATAGTCGTTAACGGTCATGGCTTGCGCAAGGAGTTGTTCTGTGGCGCGCACGGCTAAGTCATGTGCATTTGCGCTGCTGGGGACTCTCCATAAAAATTCAACCAAGTCGAGCATTTCGGCTTTGGTCAATGGCATGTCCAATACGGTTTCGGCGACAGTCACGGCATCTTGGGTCGCACCGATGACATCAAAGAAGCGCAACAGGTCTTGGAATTGCGATAGGGTTTCAGCCAAATCAAACGCACGACGTGCCGTTTTGCGCGCATCGCCCTCTTCATTGATCGCAAAGAAGGTGTTGGCCCACAGATAGTGGGCATCATAGCTTAACGGGTCCAATCCTGCTGCATGGCTGGCAAACGCTAACGCTGTGCGATACTCATCTGCGTGGTAATAGGCCCAGCCCAGCATCAGCGTGGCCTCAAAATTGCTGGGATCAATTTCCAAGGCTGAGGAAAGTGCTAGGATAGCGTCCTCATATTGTTCGGCCTCTGAATAGACCTGCCCCTGTGCCAACCATAGCTCAAAGCGTTGTTGATTGGCATCATCGTTCTGCAAATCGATTTTGGTCATGGCGCGCTGTAGCGCTGCCACTGCCAATGCATATGCCTCTTCCATTTGTGCTTGCTCTGCCAAACTGCGATTCTCCATCACCGAATCAAGCTCAACCGCAGTCGCCTCAAGAATGGCGTCAACTGTCGCCGTGTGGTCGAGGCCGATATGTTTGTGGATGGCATCCAGATCAGACCAGTATTGTGTGTTGAGCGGATCAAGTGCAATCGCCGTCGTCAAATCACGGATCGAGCGGTCATAGTAGAGGCCATAGCCTTCTTTGTCTTCCACCATATCCCGTTCCGCGTCTGCGGCCTCTTGCAACTTTTGCCCAGCCACAAAATAGAGCAACCCTCGTCGTTGATACCAAATCGAACGGTTGGCATCCAGCGCAATCGCACGGCTATAATCCTGCGCGGCTGCCAAGTGTTGATCAATATAATCATAGTCGGGGTCACAATGACGCAACAGGTATTTAAATTGGGCACGCACTCGATAGTTATAGGCAGATGTGGGTTCTCTGGCAAGCACAGCACTCTGTGACTCAATGGCTTTCTCGATGTGACGCATATAGGTCATACTGGCTGCCCCATCCCCCTCCGCTGCCCATGCTCGACAGTGTGGATATTGAAGGGCCAGATAATACTCGCTCCAAGAGTGTCCGGAATAGGCGGAGACTTGCTCTGGATGCAGATGAATGGAGCGGTTAAAATCACGCTGTGCGACGTTAAGCACATCAATGACTGCATTGCGTTCGACCTGCGTACGCATCTGTACGTGCGACCAGCCCCGTCCCGTATAGGCTGCCGCTAGTTTTTCGTCAGGCACATCAACCGTTTCCGACATATCGAACTGAATCACCTGCTCATAGTCCGCAATGGCATCACTCAACTGTTGACGGCCATAGAGGATACCCCCGCGCAGCAGATAGATATCCAGCAACTGTGACCCATAGCGAGATAAATTTGTTTCCATGTTGGCAATAGAGTCGTTAAAATAGGTCAACGATTTTTCATAGAGTTCATTGGCTTCAACCAAATCATTGCTGTCTGCCGCCCATTTGTCATAGGCCAGTGCGATGTTACTAAAGTAAACATACTCCTCAGGATTGAGTTCTAGGGCATTATGATAGAGCGAGACAGCGGCTTCGTAGTCCCCTAATTGCGCCTTGACTGACCCCAAACTGTTGAATACGACAGATGAGTTGCGAGCAGAAAGCGAACGTTCATAGTTATCGGCAGCGCGTTCATAATAGTCGTCGGCGTGTTCTGTTGTCTCCATTGGCAGCGTACCCAATATAGACTGCTCGGCAAACCATAAATAGCGATTGCCCTGCACCATGAAATGGAAACTGGCGATTTCTTGCAGCAACACAATGATGGTCAAGAGTGAAAGTGCCAGCGTGATCAGCCCAACAAGGAACCGTGTGTGGCGTTGATAGACATAGGTCCCGGGGATAACCTTATAGCGGCTGGCAAAATAGCCGTATGGCTCATCCGCATCGCGCCAACGTGCAGTTGCCACATAGATCCCCGTTGCCATCAACAGCACCAACGTCATCAGACTAAAGGTCGGTGTGGCGATGTCCAGCACATTGTCGTCAAAGGACCACTGCAAATGGAAGATACAGATGAGGACACCGGACCCACCAACTGCCCAGATCAGATCGCTGGATGGGCGAAGAAAAAGATGGGTGCGCACCCATTTGAAGACAACCCAATAGAGCAGGACTGCCTCCATGCCAAAATAGGCCAGCCCATACAAATCGGCCAAGCTATAGCCAATTCTAGGCCAAGGTTGACGGGTGAGCGATGGTGCAAAAAGGGCGATGCCAATGAAGATGATCAAGTAGAGGAGTGAGGCCAACATGAACGCACCCGATTTACTACCGATGACCGAGAAGCCATACTCCTGAACATCAATGCTATTCTCTACCTCACCCATTTCACCAGCAGGAGACTGTCTACTATATCGTCTGTTGTGGTGATGTTGCAACCACAAGCTGCGCCAAGAGAATGTTTTCCGGACAGGTCGTGCCGTTTGGGTCGTGTCTTTTAATGTCGGCATCGGGAATTGGGGCAGGGCGAATGTGGGTAGATTGAGACGTGCCAGCACAAAATTAAAGACACCGTTGTAGTAGCGGGTATTCCCGCTCACGGTAATACCATTACGATTGTCATCAAGCAAAATAAACGAGGAAAGCATGGGCAGCGGCCAACGATGGATCATACGATTGCCAATCAGCACGGTGTCAATGTCTGCCCAACGCATACGACGACTGCTTTGCATGGCACTACCGTCTGGGTGATAGCCCGTACTCGAACGAATTTGCTCGATTCCATCGTCATCAATCAACAGTGTTTCTTGACGTGTTGAGCGCACCGTGCTGAGGGGGGTACGCACGAGAAAATACAGCCCCAGCAATGTATAGGTGAGCAGATAGGCGGAGAAGGACCACACGACACCCCAAACCAAAAATTGTGTGTTCAGGACGGGACGTAGCTGTTGTTCGATGGTCAACTCAACACGCGGGCTAAAGACATCTTGATCTTGCATCTGCATTTGGATGGGTCGAATCAGCGGGGCATTGGTACTGATCTCGGAGCCAGATGAGGTACGGATGGCAAAAAAGAGGTTAAGGAAGAAGAGGACAAGCAGTATAATAAGTTGGTAACGCTGAAAACGGCTGATAAAGGGGTGTGTGTAGCGCACAGAGTATTGTCGTTGAGGCAGCGTGGCAATGGCCTTATCAAGCGTGGCCGTTGTTTCGGGGGATAAGGAGCAGCAAAGTTGCAGTTCCTCAAGCTGATGCACAATATCCGTCATTGACGCAATATTACCATCCTGTTGACAGGCATCAATGGCCGCTGCATAGTGCGTCACTGCCTTATCGTTCTCTGCGGATCGGGCATAGCACTGCGCCAACAACATATGGGTTTCGGCAATACGCCGTTGGTGGTTATAAAATTTGAACATCGGCAGCACTTCAAGCAATAGTGGATTTGAATCGGCTAATTTCCGTTGTGCCACCAATGCCGCCGCCAGCCCCAACTTGGCGCGTGCCACCTCATACTGCCCCAGTTCGTCGGTGTGTTCATCCAGAATATTGTGCCAGACTTTTTCCGATTGACGCGGGTTATTCAAGGTGAGATGCAACGCCCCCAACTCTTCACGCACCTGCAGAACCCCTTCACGATCATTCACCTCAATGAGCAGTTCCTCTGCTTGCTGGAACCAATGGGCAGAGAGCGCAAAGAGCCGTGCAATCACCCAATCCATGCCACTACCGATGATATGGAGCACGGGTAAGAGCGGTTTTAACCCTAGTTGGACTATCAGATAGATGACGAGGGGAATGCGTACAACAAACCCCATCATACTGGTGAATTGATAATTTGTGGGGCGTAAGATATGAAAGACGGGTTCACCGCCCCATGTTTTGAGCGCAACTTGGCGGTAGGTCTGGCCGAGGACAATCATGGTAAAGGCCATCTCCGCCTTGTCGTCCAATAGACGAAATGCTGCCAACGCTTCTTCGCCAAGCACAATGGCCGCGTTCCAGTCTTCATCATTGGATAGCGTTGCGGCGAGGGCGCGTTTGGTGCGTGCGACCAAATCATCACCAAGGGTACCTGGTGCTTCTGCCTCCAACACAAGTAAGCCTTCAAAGTAGCGACGGCTTTCATCCCAACGCTCGCTGATCTGATAAAGACGTCCCTCCATGTAATCGACGTAAAGCGACTGTTGCGGTGAAAGCAGATAGCGTTGTTCTTTGGCAATCTCCACATATTTTTCGGCGGCGGCAAGTTGATACTCTTCGTTGGCATCGCGAAACAGGTTGCGTAGGAGCGCAATACCCTTGTCCGCATCAACAGCCAATTGATGGTAGAGGATAGACTGGCGTATTTCTTCAATGATCGTATAGTTGGTGTTATCTGGTAAATACTTTAACTTTGCTTCATAATAGCGCAAGGCTCGGCGGTTGATCTCAATAAACTGTGTACGCTCCTGTTGCCAACGGTGCAGGAGAAGCATACGCGCTTCGGGTGAATAGCTATAGACCAGCCCATGCGTGGCCCCTAGCTGCCCTGTGTACTGATGCACTTCATCGACATGGACAAACGACAGTCGCTGGATATTGGCTAAAATTTTTGGCTCCAGCCCGTCGCTTTTGCCATCGGTGGAAGCGCGCAAGGCAAAGAGTAACTCGTGGTTAAATTCAATGGGGATGGCACAAAGCATAACGATTTCATAAAGCTTGGGAGATTTTGCGGCCAACGCATCAAAAAGCTGGACCAGTAGCATGTGTTCTTGTTGTTTCTCCGGATTCATTGTATACATAATTTATGTGTGTACCATTGCAATAAAACGGTAGGCCAGTAGGCCAGTAGGTCAGTGGGTCAGTGGGTCAGTGGGTCAGTCACCGAATACCGACCTACCGAATACCGAGCTACTGATCTACCAGCTAAAGCCAGTCATCATCAAAATCATCCAACTGAATGGCTGCAATATCCGCCATTTGTGCCAATAATCCCGGTGAGCCACCGGATGTCAATAATACCGTATCTACATCAAGCTGTGTCAACCCACGACGCTCTCGAATATATTCACGCACATAGCGCATATCAAACGGCTCCAGCCCTGTGCGCGCCACATAGGACCGCCACGCCCTGTCAAACCGGGGAACCTCACGCCCAGCCATGACCACCACCACATTGGGCAGCAGACCATCACGGATACGCGTCAGAAACTGGGTTTGTAACCAACGGTCCGCTTCAGTTGTCACGTTTTCATAGGAATCAAAGAGAAAGGCCACCACTTGCTCCGCGCTCAGATGGTCCAAACAAGAAAAGAAGGCATCGGTAATACGAATCTCAATGGCGCGACGTGCGGTCGGGCTGTCTGCCTGAATATAGAAGAAATTATCCTTGACTATATCACGCCCCGCGACATCCCCCACCTCGATGCTGCTCTCTTGAATTTCACCACCCTCTGTGGCAAGATTGATGTCAACGCTACTGCTTTCACTCGAGGATGGGTCGGCGTTTATCTGTAGGTTGACATTGGTCGATTTGTTGATCTCGGCAGTCAGTTTATTGAACGCGGCAGGGCCTAGCTGATCGCGCGCCTGACGGACCAGCGTCAGATAGTCCCAAGGGCGACGGTCACGGAAATCAAACATCGCCACCGGAATTGAACGACGCTGGCTTGCATGACGTTTATTCATCAGCAACCAGGTCTTCCCCATGTTCTCTGGGGCCTCGATTTGCATAATTTGCTTTGCCGTCTGGCGGTCAACCATCTGCAGATAACCATCATACTGCTTGGCACGGTCGACAAACCAGTCAAGATATTCGGGCATACAATTGCTCGCTCTTGTTGTTTGCTATTCGTTCACAGTTTATGTTGATGGTAGTATATCACAGAATGGTAAGCAATTTGTCGGTAAATTTCTGTTTATTTGGCAGCAGGTGTCAGATGATTTGTGACAAAAATACGTATTTGCGCTGAGGCTGTGATATGATGGTTGCATAGATGGGTATCACGTTTGTTTAAATTTTCAGTGTTTGGGGTGTAATGATGGCGGCTAGAATGCATATTACCGAATTACGTATTAAAAACTATCGACAGTTTCAGAATATTCATCTCGATTTTTGTGATCCGGAGACGGGAAAGCCGTTGGATAAGATTTGTTTTATTGGGGCAAATGGAACGGGGAAATCGACTCTGCTGGATTTGTTGAGCCAAATTTGCCAAACGGATTCGATAGTAAAAACGAATAGTAGTTGGCTAGGAGAGAACGGTCTTATATGTTGGCGGGTTGAGGAGAATAACAATAGCCACTTTATTCTTAAAGGCCCGACAGGAGCTCCTTTTAAAAATATGCATTTGGCACTTCCAGCCAAAGTAGGTGAATCTAAAGAATGGAACATACTTTGGTCAGACGATAGACCTTTCAACCCAACGCATCCATTATTCAGCCATTTTTCTCCTATCGGTAAAGCGTTTAATGATTTATTTCTTCAGCAAATCGCACTAAACCCAAATAGCACTGATTTGGCGGTTCATTCATTGCCGGATGGCGTTCAAATTAAAGATAAGATTCCTAAAACATCTTTGAATAATGCATTAAGTTTGAATAATCATTTACCAGCCTTTCATCAATCAAATTCTGGTGAACTAGTCGATTTTTGGAATTTCTTGATTTACCTCATAAAGAAACGAGAAAGAGATTCTCAAGCATTTTTAAGAAATCGGGAGATTCGCTCCTTATCTGTTGGCGAGGCACTAGATAAGTTTGATCAAGAAAATCCAGAAATACTAAGTGAATTGGCTCAACAATGGAACCTAATTCTTGAACAGGCGGGGTTAGAATTTGATGTTGAAAATGCAAAAATT
>JBCCFC010000137.1:0-16019 GCA_039029935.1 Chloroflexota bacterium | reverse complement strand
TGGGCTGTTTTAATGAAAGATATAACAAGGGCGGAATGAAAGATAAATCATGAAAAGAGTATAGAATCAATTAAAAGAGCGCAAAAGAAAACTTCTAAAAACAATAAAATTTTATTAATGAAGCTTTATGTGCCAAGCAATTAAGTGTGCTACTCATTGCCGAATACTCATTTTAGCAATCATCGCTTTAAGCGTCCTAAGAATCTGAAAAATCTCAAAGATATCTTCACGGGTGGCGGCATAGAGATTGCTAATGCTATAGTCCAACCCCTGTAGCACCATGAAATACCAAACACTCCCTTTAATATAGCCACCATAAACAGGTTGGTCATGTTGATTGAGTTCCTGTGCGACCAACATCGCTGCCAGTACTTGACCAGCAGGGTCCCCATCTGGGTCCTCTTCTTTTTTATACTCATGTAGACAAAAATAGGGTTGCTTGGGAACGCGTTTACCCGATGCAATAAGACCGTCTACTTTGCCACCCAATTCAATGTTGCCAAACTTGGCACTCAGGGGACGCTCGGCAAAGAATTTTCGATTTTCACCCGAAAAATTGACCAATCGAATTAAGGGTGCAATAAAATTGTAGGCGAGTTCGGTTTCATTCCAATCACGAAAATTCTCCAGCAACTCTAGCTGTAAATCAACAATCTCCTGTTGCTCAGACTCGGAAATATCTGCTTTTTGGGTTAACCAGTTCGCCAGCATCGGCATGTTTGGTATCTCACGGACATCAAATAGCTCTTCAAGTAGGTTTAAGCTGCATTGCTTAAAAGCATATTTTGTTGTCATATTTCCTCCGGTTTCACTAGGGGGTACTTGAGGCCAACCCTTCGCAAAGTGACAAGTGATATCTTGTTTGATGCAAGTATACTTAGTTACTTTGCGAAGGCCAAGTTGTACATATTTGACAATATAAGCCGATTAACGATTGTTCTTCGTATAATGGGTCTGAAGGCTCACAACATCCAAATCCTTCTGATGAACAGCACGAATTCCCTGCACCGCTGCCTGTGCTGCGGTCATCGTTGTGATCAGCGGGATTTCCATGCGTGTGGCTAAACGGCGAATTTTGGCGCCATCTTCACGACTACCAGACCCCAACGGTGTGTTGATAATCATGTGAATTTTGCCCGCTTGCATGGCATCCAGAGTACTCTCTTCGACGCCTCCCCCCGCTTGTTCTGCTGCTTTGGCAAGAATGGTGACAGGAATACCTGCCTGTTCGATCAGTGCGCCTGTGCCATCGGTCGAATAGATACGTAAGCCCATGCGGTGCAGATCACGTGCAATTTTGAGGGCAGCACCCTTATCAAAGTCATTGACGGTGATGAGAACGCCACTGTTGTCGGTGTGCGCCTTGGGCAAAAAGACGCTGGCCCCAAGCTGGCTCTTGGCAAAGGCATGACCAAAGTTAGCGGCATGTCCCATGACTTCGCCCGTGGAGCGCATTTCTGGTCCCAAAATGGTGTCGATGCCTGTAAACTTCTTCCAAGGCAGGACCGCCTCTTTGACAAAGAAGCCATCCAGTTCTGGCTCGCTGGTCAAACCCTGCGATTCCAGCGATTGCTCGACCATGACTTTGGCGGCGATTTTGGCAAGCGGCACACCTGTGGCTTTGCTCACAAAGGGTACTGTCCGGCTCGCACGTGGGTTGACCTCGATCACATATACCATGTCGTCTTTGATGGCATATTGCACATTGACAAGCCCCCGCACACCCAATTCCATCGCCATTTTTTCAGTATATTCACGCACAATGTTGAGGTGATAGGCACTGATTTTGTAGGGTGGTAGCACACAGGCACTGTCACCGCTGTGAATGCCCGCTTCCTCAATGTGTTCCATCATGCCGCCAATCACAACGCGTTCACCATCACAGATGGCATCAACATCCATTTCAAAGGCATCTTCCAGGAATTGGTCAATCAATATTGGCTTGTCTTGGGTGACAGTTACAGCCTCGGCCATATATTGACGTAACGCGGTTTCATCGTTGACAACAGCCATTGCGCGGCCCCCAAGCACATAGGACGGACGCACAACGACAGGATAGCCGATGCGGGTTGCGATGTCGATAGCTTCATTGGTGTTGCGTGCAGAGCCGTGATTGGGGGCTGGCACACCCAAACGGCCTATTAATGCACCAAAATGATCCCGATCCTCAGCCGTGTCAATGGCTTTAGGCGATGTACCAATAATGGGGACACCCGCTGTCTCAAGCGCATTGGCAAGGTTGAGCGGTGTTTGCCCACCATACTGCACAACGACACCGCGTAGATTGCCATCGGCATTTTCACGCTCGACAATGTTGAGTACATCCTCAAAGGTCAGTGGCTCAAAGTAGAGGCGGTCGCTGGTGTCATAATCCGTGCTGACCGTTTCGGGGTTACAGTTGACCATGATGGTCTCGTAGCCTAACTCTTGTAGTGCAAAACTGGCATGACAACAACAGTAGTCAAACTCGATCCCCTGCCCAATGCGGTTCGGCCCACCGCCCAAAATCATGACCTTGGGTTTGTCGGTGGGCATGGCCTCGCTTTCCATCTCATAGCTACTGTAGAGATAGGGTGTAAAGGCTTCAAACTCGGCAGCACAGGTGTCCACTTGATGATAGGTGGGGATGACGCCCCATGTGCGGCGCAGTTGACGGATGTCCGGCTCTGTCACCATTTGTTTCTGTGCAATTTTGATAAATGAGGTAGCATCGTTGCCCTGAATCGCCAAATTGCCATCAGCAAAACGTTCGTTGACGATGCGTACCAGTTGACTATCGCTAAAGCCAAAACGTTTGGCACGACGTAACGACAAGGGGTCAAGCACGGTCAAGTTGTCTTCAAAATCGACAATCTGCACGATTTGCTCCACAAACCAAGGGTCAAAGCGTGTTAATTCGCAGACCTTAGAGGCATCCATTCCTTGCTTGAGTGCTTCGTAAACGGCGAACAGGCGGTCACGGTTAGGTATTTTGAGTAAATCTTGGAGCGTTGCCCCATCCGGATGACCCCGATAGCTGCCATCTTCATTGCGTTCAAGAAAGTCCAACCCATCACGTCCAATCTCCAAGCTGCGCAATCCCTTTTGGAGCGATTCCTTGAAGGTACGGCCAATCGACATGGCCTCCCCAACCGACTTCATCTGTGGACCCAGCTCGCGGTCAACACCGGGGAATTTTTCAAAGGCCCAGCGTGGTAGCTTAACCACCACGTAGTCAATCGACGGTTCAAACGCGGCCACTGTTTGCTGTGTGATGTCGTTTTGGAGTTCGTCGAGCGTATAGCCAACGGCAACTTTGGCGGCGAGCTTGGCGATAGGGAAGCCTGTGGCCTTGGATGCCAGCGCACTGGAGCGCGAGACACGTGGGTTAATCTCGATGATGACAACACGCCCTGTCTCTGGGTCCACTGCAAACTGCACGTTACTGCCACCGGTTTCCACACCAACCGCCCGCATCACCAATCGCGCTTGGTCACGCAGCCGCTGGTACTCTTTGTCGGTGAGCGTCTGTGCTGGCGCAACGGTCACACTGTCACCTGTATGCACACCCATAGCGTCGAGATTTTCAATGGAACAGACAACCACAAAGTTATCCGCACCATCGCGCATCACCTCAAGTTCATATTCTTTCCAGCCAATCAGCGATTCTTCGACCAGTACAGTGGAGACGGGGCTTTCTTTGAGTCCCCATTCGACCTTCTCATCAAATTCTTCTGGTGTAAAGACGGTTCCCGCACCACTGCCCCCCAAGGTAAAACTGGGGCGGATGAAGAGCGGATAACGGCCAACTCTGGTGGCAATTTCACGTGCCTCTTCCAGTGTATGTGCAATCTCACTGGTGGGAGATGCTAACCCCACTTCGGTCATCGCCTCTTTAAAGAGTTGACGGTCCTCGGCCACCTGCATGGCGCGCAGATTTGCCCCAATCAACTCGACACCATACTTATCTAAAATGCCCTTCTCAGCCAACGCCACGCCCATGTTTAAGCCTGTTTGCCCACCAACTGTCGGCAACAGCGCATCTGGCCTCTCTTTCTCGATAATCCTCTCCAAAATCTCTTCCGTCAATGGCTCCACATAGGTAGCATCGGCTAATTCTGGGTCTGTCATAATCGTGGCTGGGTTTGAGTTGACCAGCACAATCCGATATCCTTCTTGACGCAACGCCTTACACGCCTGTGCGCCAGAGTAATCAAATTCACATGCCTGTCCAATCACAATTGGACCTGAGCCTATAATGAGTATGGATGAAATATCTGTTCGTTTTGGCATTTTGTTTTCCAGTTAATTTGAACCGAAAAGAGTGAATAGTGAATAGTGAATAGTGAATAGTGAATAGTTGATTGACAACTTCACCCATACACCATCACACCCCCACACCATTACATCCCTCTGCGGTTAAGTCTTTTTAATCAATCCAACTGGATATTTTATCGCGGAAAGACTGAATCCGCTAACTTTCGAGGATGTGAATATCGGCAGCGTAGGGGCCTTTATTGTTCTCATCGGGCCGGAACTCAACTAACACACCGGGCTTCATGCGTCTTTGCCCACTGCCTTTGCTACGAATTTGTGTACGGTGAGCAAATATCTCTGGTGCGTTTGCCCGGGTGATAAAGCCAAACTGCTTTTGTGGGTTATACCACTTGACCAAGCCTCGCTCGCGCTCATCCGCAGGCAACAGATGTCGGCAACCGGGGCAATGGGCTGGCTTTTTCACCGTTGTTGTATTTTTCTTACGTGATATATCTAGGAAAGAAGATAAAGTTTGTGTATCAGCCATATCTACTTCCTCACTTTCCTCACTTTCCTCACTATCTACGACTTGTTCCAGTGTTGGTGGATTCTGCTCTTCTTGTGACCACAAAAAAGAGATACCACAATGGTCACAAAAAAGGGTTTGGTCTATTTTTTCTGAACGAGCCACTTGATACTCCTTTAGAATTTTCTGTGAAAATATAAATTTGACGATGATTTATTTGTTTTTGGACCGATTTCCTTGGTATTTTTGTTTATCCACGCATTTTGGGATTTGACAAAGGAAATTCAATTTGGTATTATTTTCTAGCTCATTATTTAATAAGAGATTATGGCGACGTGGCCAAGTGGTAAGGCAGGGGTCTGCAACACCCTTATCGTGGGTTCGATTCCCACCGTCGCCTCTCTTAAAGTGCTTTCTTCAATTTTGGAGAAAGCACTTTTTTATTGCACTGAATAGTGTAGCGGGTTCGGGGATCGCAGATTACAACCAATCTGCGATCCCTGAACCCGCTACGCTATTTTGACCAGCGATGCAGCCGTACCCCATTCCCTTTTGCATTTGCCAACGCCTCTGCCCATTGTTGATCCCACTCCGCGTGATCGGTCAACACCGTATTTGGGTTGGTACGACTACGCACCACAAAATCGGGATAAAACGGTCTTCCCGTTGGTGTCCCTGTTGCCTGATAACGAAGGTCCATGCTCCAACGGATTGTGTCGGTCACATTACGTGTGGATCGATGCGGTGTCATCTTATGCATAAACAGCACATCGCCTTTATTCATGGGTAGCGTCACAGATTTAGTTTCAGGCATCTCGGCCTTGGCAATGGTTGTGCCGACGCCACGCTTGCTTTCATGTTGACGCAATCCCGCTTTATGCATACCGGGAAGTATCTGCAAACAGCCACTTTCCTGACGGGCAGCTGTCAAGGGCAGCCACACGGTCACAATATCATACGGGTCCGCCTCGGCCCAAGTCACACCTGCATCCTGATGCCAAGGTACGACATGTGGGTCATTGCCCGATGGTGTGAGTCCCGCAGGCAATTTGGGACGAATATGTTGAATTGGGCTGCACGTAATCTCTGGACCAACAATGCACTCCACCATATCGAGCAAATTTTTGTTGCGTAGAAATGCAAAGGATGCTTGTCCACGCAGGTGAAAAATATCTAATTCAGGATAGAGTTCAGCGGTTTCGCGTGAAATTGAGGCCAGACGCCGTTCAAAGGGTTGTGCTTCATATAGTTGGCTGATTTTGCCCTCGGCCAATAATTCATGCGCACGTCTGTCGATGTAGGTCGCGTACTCACGAATCACCGGAGCGAGGTCACTGTCGTCAAGTGCTTGGCGGACAAGGAGATAGCCCTCGTTCTCAAATTTTGTCAGTTGTTTTTGGGTTAGCGTCTTCATAATTTTTATGGTCTATGCATTCACTCAAATTTGATTCTTCGATAAATATCACTGAGTTCTAGCGTACAATGGATAGAGGGAAATGTAGTGGTCTTATCTAATCCAGATGATTCTGTCAAAAGCCATTGGTTATTGGGTTGACGAATATAGTGTTCAATAGATGGACTATCCTGAGAAACAAGCGCATATTCTTTGAGCGATTCAATCGTGCGAAATTTTTTTGATTTTTTGCCGCGATCATAGGCTTCTGTTGAAGGGGAAAGAACCTCAATCACAATCGCTGGGTTTAACAAGATGTCATTGTCCTCGATTTCAGGTTCACCACAGACAACAACGATGTCAGGATACATATATGAATCTTCTATACGGACACGCATATCGCTCGGTAGAACTTCACAATCGCCACCCTGTTGCTCCAAATGGTTTGACAATCTTGTATAGAGCTTCCCCACAAGTCGGTTATGGCTGAGACTTGCACCCGCCATCTGATATACTTGTCCATCCAAATAATCGCTTCTAATTTCGCTTTGACGTTCATGGAATAAATAAGCAAGCGGGGAAAGCGTTTGTGTTGCAACAGTCATCAGTCTATCTCCTTCACAAAAATTATTACGCCATCAATCACAGTAACACAACAGCCTATTATAGTATAAATGTGGTTCAACAGGATCACAAAACCACTTCAACCCTTCCACTTTTCAACCCTTCCACCTTTCAACCCTTCAACCCCTATGCTATAATCACACCCACAATGGGACAGCCAAGACCGTCGCTGCCAGTGGAGATCATTGGTAGAGGAACTTCCCGACTCCCACTCTGGTGCGCAATCATCAGGGAAGGTTGCCTCACGAAACAGCAAGTGAGGGCGGCACATGGGTAACTGTGTGTTGACTACAACCGCAACAGAAAGCAAACCCGCCCACTATTGAAGTGAACCTAAATAAGTTTCTAGAAATACGCGGAGTTAGGCACTCTCTAGTGCCGGGGTCGCATTAGAGAATGCTCTCTCCGCTATTTCTGGTTACTTTTTTAGATTTACTGAATAGAAGGTGAGGGCTGAAACGGTGGGGTAAGAGCCTACCAGCGTCTGTAGTAATACAGTCGGCTAGGCGAGCGTGCAACTGGGTGCAAGGCGAATGGGTCTTGCTAGTTTTTTGCTGTAGTTTTCTTCAAGATTTCTACTTGTGAAAAGCGGTAAGATTTCGTCGCAGCGATGACGGTGAGGCTAAGTAACACTTAGCAAGCTAGGAGTTGCCAACAAGCTGAACAATGTTTGATTTGTTGAGACAGATGACGGTCCAGTTTGATTGGTATTTGCCAATCAAATAAACAGAATCGGGGGTATTGGCTGTCCCGTTTGAAAATGAATATGAGTCTGCAAGATTGGTCCAATAGAGTTAGAAAATTTAGGCATTTCTAATTCTATTGGACCAATCTGATGTCCCTATATCTGTACGCTACACATACATCTCATCCAACAAACCCACAAACTCGGTCTCAACCGTCTTACGCTTGACCTTCATCGAAGGCGTCAACAGCCCATTCTCCACAGAGAACTCTTCGGGCAACACACGGAAATATTTGACAGTCTCAAAACTGGCGAGGCCATCATTCACACCATCGACAAATGATTGCAATTCATTCTGGACATCGCTATCCGCAATAAACGAAGCCATATCCACAGGTGTACCAGCCTCAGCCTTACCCTGCTGTTCTGCCCATACCTGCGCACCCTCTGGGTCAATCGTAAAGAGCGCAGTGAGATAATTGCGTGCATCGCCATGCACAACCACTTGGCCGATCATTGGATGCTGCATCAGTTTTTGCTCGATGGGCGCAGGTGGGATGTTTTTTCCAGCGGCAGTGATAATAAGATACTTTTTACGGTCGGTGATGAAAAGATAGCCGTCGTCATCTACATGTCCAATGTCACCCGACTTGAACCAGCCATCCTCGGTGAAGGCCTCGGCGTTGGCTTCTGGGTTGTTGTAGTAACCGCTGAAAACGCCTGTCCCCTTGAGCAGGATTTCGCCATCTTCGGCAATCTTGGCCTCCGCATCGGGGAAGATTGGTCCCACAGAGCCGATTTTCATTGCGCCTGGCAGGTTAAGCGTGATCGGACTGCTGGTTTCGGTCAAGCCATAGCCTTCATAGATAGGAATACCGATGGCGGCAAAGAACTCAATCAGTTCAGTGCTGATGGGTGCTGCACCAGAGGTGAGGAACTCGATGTTCTCGCCAAAGATGGCCGCACGCAGTTTTCGGAAGACCACGCGTTCAAATATCCAGCACTGTATGTTGACAGCCAGTGGGACAGGCTTGCCCTCGCTAGTTGCTTTCACTTTTTGCAGTCCGGCGTTAACGGCGGTATGGAAAAGACGTTGGCGTCCAGCCGGAGCCTGTGCTACCTGCGCCATAATACGGGCATGGATTTTTTCCCACACACGGGGGACACCAGAGACGGAGCGTGGATGGGCGGCTTGGCATGTCGGCACAAGGTCGAGCATGGATGGCGCAAAGTAGCCCACGATGCCCGCCATACGACCATAGTACATGTTGACGCGTTGCAGGATATGCGACATGGGCAGATAGACTACGCCCGTGTCACCATCGTTTAAAATGTTGAAATTGTTGATGATTTCGGCAACAGCAAAGAGGTTCGAGTGTGCCAATGCCACACCTTTGGGCAACCCTGTTGTGCCGCTTGTGTAGACCAACCCTGCCAAGTCTTCTGTCTGCACCGCCTCCCGTGCTTCATCGACAAGCGTCGGATTGTCTGCTAAAGTCTTGCGCCCCTCTTCCCGCAGTTGATCGAGCGATACCCAATCACCCGATGGCATGTCGGTTGGGTCAATCATGATGACATGCTGTAAATCTGGCAACTTCTCCAATTCTGGCGCGACCTTGGCCCAATGGCTGGCATCCTCTAAAAAGGCAGCTTGCGAACCAGAATGATTCAAAATATAGGAGACATCCTCCTCCTTGGCAGTGGGATAGATGGCGACAACAACCATGCCCATTGCCAGTGCGCCACCATCGGCCATGTCCCACTCCAAACGGCTCTGCGACATGACAGCGGCGCGGTCGCCTTTGCGCAGCCCCAATGACCACAGCCCTGCACCGATCTCCTCATAGGCTTGCTTCAAGTCCCCTTTGCTGATGGCCTTAAAGCCGCCGTTGTTTGGGTAGTAGGATGCATCCGCTGAGGGATTTTTGGATAGTTGTTCGTGGTTGAGATGTGTAATTGTACGACGCGAAATCATATTATTCTCCTTTTCAAGTAGTTGGTATTGATGCTGTTCTGCTCAAACGATTGCCAAAATAATTGTGTTGCACAGTATAACATGAAAGCGCGTTTTTTTATGGTTCGGAGATTATCCATGTTCCCACAAAGTCATGGCGCACCAATCATCTGATAGCGGAAATTTAAAGAAATCATGCACCAACTTCACGACACGAAAACCGTTACGCATCTGGACGGACACGGTTGGATCAAACAACTCTCCAGCAATCACCTTATCCATGTAGGTATGGATATCCATTGCATGTTTGTAGTCCGCATAGCCGGGGATCACCGCCGCGGCCGCAAAGCCTTTTTTGTTGTGCTTGATTGCAACCGCTTTGCGTCGATTATAAATTTGCCGTGCAATACCCCGTCCGCGATAATCGGGATGAACAGCCAAATCGCTGCCATAATAATAGTCTGCATCCGGATCATGGTTGCTTTCATCTAGGGTATAGAGCAGGTCTGTCTCTTTCGATGGGAGATTATCAAAATCTACATTGAGAAAAAAGCCCATCCCCATCCCAACAACCCTATCACCATCAAGCACAACAATTGTGCCCTCTGGAAAAATCTCAGCGGCTTCTTCAAGCTCCTCGATATCATGCTGCTCCTCTGGCGGCATGGTCGGGAAACAGGTTTCAATCAACTCAAAGACAGGTTGACAGAGGTCTGGTGTTAAAATGGTGTATGTAATGTCGCTCATCGTGCGTTCCTCCCATAACGATACCCAATGCATATCTCAGTAAGGTGCATTCGGTTGTATAATGATCAATCGATTGTTCCATCATTATAACATGCGTTTCTCATTGTTATGATATAATTTTCTTTTGTTGCGTGAAAGGTAGCTAAACAAAAAGGTGTCTCATTGAATAAATCTACTGAAGCAAACAGCTGTAGCGAATTTGAGCAGTATTTTCTTACAAGCTCCCCGATCAGCCAAGCATGTTACCGGAAGGCCATTCGCGCCGCTGAAAAGGTGTTAACGGACCATTTTGCGGTGCTGTCTCACCCCTATTCGGGGAAATCGATTCCTGAGTTACGGGAGAATCTACAGATTGAGCCAGACTCGTTTGCGCGTGTCCCTACCGGGTTGGATACCACTATTGCGCAGGTTGGAACCCACGTTGTGCCGCACTTGATCAATGTCAACCACCCCTATTGCATGGCGCATTTGCATTGCCCCCCACTCATTGCATCCGCTGCCGCAGAACTGATCATTGGCACAACCAACCAGTCAATGGATTCATGGGACCAAAGCGCAGCCGCTACCTTGATTGAGGAGCAGGTTGTCCAGTGGTTTTGCCAGCAATATGGGTTTGGCGAGGCAGCGGATGGTGTCTTCACCAGCGGTGGCACACAGTCCAATTTTATGGGGATGCTCTTGGCGCGAAATCATGCGGCCAGGCATCACTTTGGCTGGTCGATTTCGGCACAAGGGTTGCCCCCTGAAGGGCATAAATTTCGCATCCTCTATACAGAGGAGTGTCACTTTAGCATTCGCCAGGCGGCACGTCTATTGGGGTTGGGGGATCAAGCCGTTGTCTGTGTCCCACTGGATGAACAACATCGTTTACAACCAGATGCAGTGGTGCAATGCTGTGAGCGTTTAACGGCTGAAGGATTGATTCCGATTGCCTTGGTTTCAACGGCCGGCACCACCGACTTTGGCACAATTTCACCGTTGGGTGAATTGGCGGACTGTGCCAAGGCATTGGGGCTGTGGTTTCATGTGGATGCGGCGTTTGGCAGTGCGTTGATGTTTAGTAAGCATCGCCATCGACTGGCAGGCATTGAGTGTGCAGACTCGCTGACGATTGATTGTCACAAACTCTTTTATCAGTCGATTAGCAGTGGTCTCTTTCTACTCAAACACCCTGTGCATTTTGACCTGATGAAGCTCAATGCAGATTATCTCAATCCAGAATCGAATGCGGAAAATGGACTACCCGATTTGGTCGCCAAATCCGTGCAAACGACACGTCGCTTTGATGCACTCAAAATTTATATGACATTGCAAGCCTATGGAACAGAGGTGATCGGGCAGATTGTGGATACAACGCTGATATTGGCACAGCAGACAGCGCAACTTATTGATGAAGCCGACGATTTCCAATTGGCAGGACAACCGTCTCTCAACAGCGTTGTCTTTCGTTATCGCCCAGCAGCGTTCATCAATCAGATGCTTGACGAAGTCAGCCTAGATGATTTTGACCAGAGAGTGGATACACTCAACGACCGCATTCGTCTGACGCTCTTACAAACAGGTGAAGCCGTGATCGGATTCACCAAGGTTGAGGGGCGGTCCTATCTTAAATTTACACTCATGAATCCGCTGACAACGATTGATGATATCGAACAGTTATTGACACGAATACGAACACTATTTTAGCGGGACAGCATTTCAGCCAGTCAGCACTTCAGCACTTCGCTGACTGGCTGAAATGCTGAAGTGCTGACCCACTGAACCACTCCTCACACCGTCAATCGCTGTGCCTGTGCAAATGCATCCGAATATACGCCATCTGACGCCCGCATTGTCTCTGACCAATCACGCCACATATTCGCCTGTGGTGGATCTTTACGTGTCTGGTCCAAATCTGTCTTCGAGAAATCACCCAAAATCGCCTGCCGAATCACACTGGAATAGTTATGCCCCGCCATGTGCGCCGTGCGATGATGCCAGAGAACGACATCGCCCGCACTGCCCCAACAGTCAACGGGTGGCGTGTCTTTGTCGAGACGCTCCAATTCGGCATGATACTCAGGTGGGTTGAGGATGCCCTTGTAGCTTGGCAAATGGTCATAGTAGGGGATGCGCGCTTGGTCATACTGCATCCAGAAGGTTGGGTAAAGTCGTTTGTGCGATTTTGGCCAGATTTTGAATGCACCGCCATCGGGTGGTACGTCGTCGATCAGCCCGACCATGCCAAAGTGGAAAGGATGTCCATCGGTGTGCGGGTGGTCATGTTTTCGCGGCTGGTCACCATAGGGCAATGTACAGTAAATGCCGCGAACCCCTTGGACATCAAGTGCTGGGTCCACAGGACCATCAGGCCAAGCAAAGCCCCGTGTTCCCATTGGGATACCATTGACAACAGGTCGCTTTAGTGTGCCTTCACCCAACAGTTGTTCAGCAATGGCGCAGAGCCGCTCCGAATAGACGAGGTTGAGCATCAATGGCTCGGTGCTGATCTCGCGCACCTGCCAGCGATAGCCGTTGCGGTAGTGCAGACCATCCAGCCGTCGATCCTTCTCTGCAAAGGGACCCACATGGCTGGCAGGGTCATCCCGACGCATATCCACCTCTTGCGGTAGCATAGACCATAAACGGTCCCGCGCCTGTGCGCATAACTCGTCATCCATCAATTTGGGAATCAACAAGTAACCATTATCCTTGAAAAAAGCAACTTGTTCGTCGCTTAAGTACAGTTCGGTATTGGTTATAGACATGGTAGTTCTCCTTTTGTTTTTACAGACGAAAAAATTCTATGACGTTTTCCGAAAGCGTTGATAAATTGCCTGTATCAACACACCCACCAAGGCAATGAGCATGATGACAGATACCAGATTAACGAGGATGAGCTTGACCATCGTTACGGTGCTGACGATAGGCACAAGCCCTGCCATCGTGGATGGATAGCTTGTCAGCAAGGTGAGAATACCAATATTTTCGAGAAAATCGAGGATGAGTCCACCAAATGGCAGCAGATAGAGTAACCGCAGGTAGGACACAGCAGGGAATAGGCGTGTCAAGAGGTAGGCCAGAAAAAGGCTATTACTCACAGCAAAAACGACTGCATAGACAAAATCAAAGATGAGCAGATAACGCTGATAGAGTCTACGCCCTTCCTCACCATAGGCAACCAAGACCTCCCGAACATCATCGGTGGAGTAGCCAAAAGTGTTGTCCAATAGGCTCACATCAGGAGCAATTTGGCTGAGGGTGGGGATAAACCCTGTGTTAAAAATGATGACACTGAATAGGATAAAGACCCCCATCGCGATGAGTACATTGCGTAGGGTTGCCTGTGTTTTGATGGCTAAATCAAGTCTATTCAACGGTAACGATCTCCTCCAAAATTCGACATAAAAATTAACAGGAAGTTCCGGTAAGGATGGGAAGGAATTCGTATGATAGTACTTGTATTATACCATAAATCAATAAAGGGACACCCTTGAAAAAAAAACATTAACTTTCCCAAAAAAGTTTGTATCCTTTTTTTGGTAGGGTGGGTCTTTATCCATAGAGGGCCTTCAACAAGAAAAATTTCAGCCTCACAGATGAGGAATGGTAAGTTATTTAATTACCATTCCTCATCTGTGGCACACGGGCAGGTTGGCAACCTGCTTTACGAAATGAATAGGATCAGCCATAATCGAGAAATGCAAGAGTTAGAATCAGTTATTCAACAGGCAACGTTGGGCGATACGCAAGCCTTTGAGACCATTGTTCATCGCTTTCAGGACATGGCGGTGGGTTATGCCTATTCAGTGGTCGGCGATTTTCAGCTTGCCGAGGATGCCGCGCAGGAAGCGTTTGTGCAGGTGCATCAGACACTGGGACAGCTACGGGAGCCAGTCGCCTTTCCAAGCTGGTTTCGCAAGGTGGTCTATAAACACTGTGACCGCTTGACACGGCGCAAACGGGTGCTAGTAACGGATGTGGATATCAACAACACCGAATCGCTGGCGGCAGATCAACCATCACTGGCCGAATTGGTCGAGATAGACGAGACACAACGGCTGGTACAGGAGGCAATCCACGCATTGCCAGAAAAACAACGACGCGTTGTGACACTCTATTATATCTCTGAGTATTCGCAAAAAGAGATTGCGACCTTTCTCGATATACCGATCACAACCGTAAAGAAACGATTATATGACGCCAAAAAGCGTTTAAAACAAAGGATGACTTGTATGACACAAGAATATTTGCAAAAGAATCGCCCATCCAAAGATGAGCAATTTAGTGAGAAAGTACTGCACATCATTGAACCCAGCAAGGCACAACATGGTGAGGCCATCTATGGATTGTTTGAGATGGAGGCAGAGGACCCACATACCTTTCAATGGCGAGCGGGACGACTGGCGCACAGCCATGTAGATTGGTCCACTTCACGCATTGGCACAGTGCAGGATGGAGGAGACCCTAAGAAAGCCGAAAAAGTTGTCACCGCCATGCACGTCTATGACATCGCCATGCGTATCGGCAACGCACAGGTACGCACAGCGGGCTTCAACTGCGAAGTGACCCACCCAGCCTACATGGACCAGCGCAAGGACTTAATCCAGCGCACCGTATCATCCGCATTGGACTCGCTCCACGCGAGTGGCTATGACCTCGCCATTTCCTTTGATGATGAGCACTTCTGGTATCGACAGGGTTTTGTCTCTGGCTGGCGAGCGTTGCAGTGGCATGTCAGCACACACGACTTACCAGAGTCAACTGCAACGCTGGAATTACATCGGTTCAGTCCTGACCACCGCGACGATTTAGCGCAGGTCTATAACGACACACACAGCACGTTGACAGGGACTGCCGAGCGCCCCACCTATCTGCGCAACAAACACCCAGAGATGTTTATGGGCTGGTATTGGACCGATGATCAAGGGAATCCCGCAGGCTATGTCAGTGGTGGAGCCGACCGCTATTTTACGATGGATGCATCGTTGCAAGCGGACTTGGACAGTGCTAGCCATAAAGGGGGAGACATCAGCGAGCGCATTCGTCACCAGTTCACCGAAGCACCGCGCTGGTACAACGATCCATTAAGTGAAAAGGCTGTCTGTAGCGTGCAGCAGATGGGAAGCCAGTGGAAAATCGTTGATGGGGAGCGCACCTGCTATATCTACAAGGAGGCGAATCAACTTTTTGGCGTGGTCTTTGACCGCCCACTCTTCTGGGTCGATGAGGTTGCGGGCGACCCTGCGCTCTGTTTACAGGCACTTGCGCAGTTGACAGCGCAGTGGAATTGCACTGAACTCTTCTTTGACCGACTCCACTACAAGAGCGGTGTCGGCAAACGTATCCGACAGATGCCAAGCTGCCGCATCCACACAGGCACATTTGGCGGCGGCGAACGCTCCTATGTCGTTCGTGTCATCAACCTCCAGTCGCTCTTTAGCAAACTGGCTGATGAGTTGACGGCACGGTTGCAGTCGTCGGCCTATGCTGATTGGACGGGGAAGATTTTGGTGACACTCAGCGAGGCGGGGTCCGAAGATGAAAGTGTCTTATTGAAAATCGCCAACGGACAGGTCACGATATCGCCTGATTTGGTGGAAACGACCAACACCATTCGTGGTGGTCAATCAATTGCGCAGTTGGTTGTCGGCACGGAAGATGCAGATGAGATTGTTGAGATGACAGATATTGAGGTTATAGGGGATGTGGGTACATTGCTGCCCATCCTCTTCCCTGCACAGTATCCACAGATGGAGAACCAAGCGTTGTAGGAGATTTGGTCAACATCTTGCATATGGCCGATAAACCAAGTATACTGGAACCACGAAATTAATTTGAAACAGCATACTACAGCGGATTTGGGTAAGGAGCG